>JAHQWY010000216.1 GCA_029856445.1 Promethearchaeia archaeon | reverse complement strand
TTTTTCATTCAAATCTTGAATGTTCTTGTTGTTTATACTAATCTCAGTAGTTAATGAAGATAAATTAGATTGCAAGTTGAATAAATTTGTATTTAGTTGATTTTTTTCTTCTTGAATTGAATTGATTTTATTTTCAAGATCTTTTCTATTTTGATTTTCTTCAACAATTTTGGTTTTAAGAGCTTCTATCACTTTTCTGACTTCAGATTCTTCCCTTTTTGTATTCTTAATAGCCTCATCAATACTTTCTGCATCTTTTTTCAGCTTATTTAATTCAATTTCCAATTTGAGTTTTTTATCTTCATTCTTTTTGATATTGTCTTTAAGAATTTTAATTTGAGCTTCATTTGAAGATATATTTTGTTGTATTTTGGAGATTTCAGCATTAAAAAGAGACTTTTCTTCCTCGTTATCTTTAATTTTTGTATCAATTTCAAACTGAGTTTGTTGTCTTTTTTCTATTTCTTTTTTAGCTTCTTCTATATTGTTTTCGCATTCAGATATATCATTTGACACACTCTCTATCAATGAATCGATATTTTGTCCTTCCTCAAGAACCATCTGTAGATTTTCTAAGTTTTTAATTTCAAGGATGAGTTTTTCTATAGATTTTTTAGCAAGATTTGATGTGGTTTGGCTTGAAGAGATTTTTGTTTTTAGCTGGGTAATATTCTCAGTGATTTCTTCTCTTTCTTTCTCTTTTTCATTTATAGTTTTTTGAATGTTATCCATTACTAGTGATTCTTGTTTGAGTAAGGCATCTTGTCTGCTAATTTTTTCTTCTAATTCTTCAATTATTTTTGAAGAATTTTCTATTTTCTTCTCTAAGTCATCTTCCTCTTCTCTTAATTTTGAAATTTTCAGAGCTATTAACTGTGAATTTAAAAAATTTATTTTTTCATCTAATTCTTTCCATGCTAGAGCATCATTTTTCTCTTTTTCAACTTTTTTAAGCTGAGATGATACTTCTTTAAAAATTGCTTCGAATTGTCCTAAATCTCTTTCTGCTTTTTCTAATTCTTTTAAAGTTGCATCTTTCATTTCGTCATATTTTTGAAGTCCTATTAGATCTTCGATGAATAATCTACGTTCTTCCGTATTCATATGAGTTAACTCCACGATTTTTCCTTGTAAGACGAATTGATTACTTCCATCAGGATCAATATTTGCTGCAGCTAAAGCATTAAGGATTTGTTGACGTGTAGCGTTTTTTCCATTCATTTTATATCCCCCACCGCCACCCCTTTTTATTGTTCTAGTAATTTCAAAAGTATCAGTCCCACCTGGAAATACATTATCAGAATTGTCAAAATACATAGTTACTGATGCTCTTTGGGACGGATTTTTCCCTCTAGAGCCAGCAAAAATTAGATCTTCTAGACTCTTAGCTCTCATTGTTTTTTTACTCAATCTTCCCAAAGCGAAGCACAACGCATCTATGATATTTGATTTACCTGCGCCATTAGGACCTACTATGCATGTGAAACCACTTGAAAGCTTGATTGTCACCGTACGATCTCCAAATGACTTAAAACCGGTCATGGAAATTTTTTTGATGTAAGTCATTTCTATCTTTACATTTCTATCTTTAATATAAAAAATAGAGTAATTACCAATATATATATGATAGGCATGTCAAATATATAAAAAAATCTCACTACTTTATTCGATTTTTATTAGTAAAAGAAAAGGTTAATAATTATCGAACAAAGTGTCTATAATTGTTTTTAACTGATTAGGACTCATTACCATGAAGTAAGAATCTTTAATTATTGTTTTATCTGAAAAGTGAGAATTTTTTGACCTTAGTGCCTTCTTTGACGGTCTTAATATTCCAATATTTAATAATTCTTTAATTAAATTATGAAATTCATTAAAATTTTTCTCATATCCTAAAGATTCACAAGAAACATAATACAATTCTTCTAATTCTTTTAAAGAAACGTAGTAATTCATCTTACTCATAAAGTAATTTGAGAGATTATCTAAAAATATTATATTTAAAAAATCCTCTTCAGAAATATAGTTTAACATACTAAATTCATCATGAATTTGCATTTGATCAAAATGATTTTGACAAAGTTCTATTATTTCACTGTTCTTAAAATTTTGCTTATTTCTTAAAATTGGATAAAGATCTCGAAGAATTTCAATACTTTTTCCTGGAACAGGGACATATTGCTCGCAAACCAAATCTGTTATATATTTAATTAATTCCTCATCAACTGCATGTGAAAGCGTTAATAAGGTTCGTTGTTTTAAAATAGAATATAGTTCTTTATACGTGAAATAATTCAGCTTTTTTTTAAAGTCAAACTCAGATATCAAATCAAATTTTACAGGTTGTAAAATTTTATTCACTGTATATATCGAAGTGATATTTGCTTCTTTTGCAATATGCAAAAACTTCTTAAATATTTCAGGTTTTAAATATTCTACGTTTGTAAAGATAATAAAGAGATTATAATCGATTCTTTTACATAGTAATTTAAAAACATTCCACATATGTGACAAGTTTGAATTTAACAGCGAATCATAATCAATTTTGTATTTACATATATTTATTAAATCTGCTAGGATTGAAAAAATCAGTTCTTCAAAGTCTTTCTGTTTGCAATCTATAGAAATTTTTTGAATATTAACATCTCCTTTGTTTTGAATTGAGAGATCATTGATCACTTTATTTACAATCGCCTTCTTCCCAATGCCGTGAATTCCTTGATATAAAATGTTGAGAGAGAATTTATCAGAAATTGAATCCGTCAAAATAGAGATTAATGAATTTTGTTCTTTCTTCCTATGTAAAATCTGAGGTGGAATATAATTTGGGTCAAATAAGGCTTTAGGGCCAACAAAATTACTACATATATTAAAGTTAAATGTCATTTTTTTTTTAGATTTTTATTTCTTTATTTGTTTTTTATATTAAGATATTTAAACCCCACCGAGAGGGAGGTCACTAGAAGTAAAAATATGTAAAAATTCATAATTTCATATTAATGTCAGGTAAGAATAAAAATTAAGTTAAAATTTAAATTATCCTTTATTCTTTAAAGAAGAGTTTCATTCGAAACTTTCCAACAAGTTTTTCAAATTATCAGCTAGAAGTGGTAAATATTCATATGATTTATTTTTCACATTTTTATTTAAACAAAGTGCCACTAAATAAAATCGAGTATTGTTAATATCTAGTTTTCTAAGAAAAATTATACCTTCTTTATGAGACTTTGAGTGTTTTTGTGAAAATTCGATATTTGTTACAATATCTATAGTAGTTATATCCCATTCTTCTAACTTTTCTAATGCTTGAGTTAATCTTGGTGCTATAGACTCACATATCCTCTGATATTCTTCATCCGTGGATCTACTTGCAATTATAAAACAATTTTTATCTAACAAGAGGGTAGAGCTATTATAAGTTTTGCTCATATAGTCTTTTAGTAGAGTTTGAAAAATATTAGATTTGTGAGTAGCATAAAAGGCACCATCAGAAAAAGCTTTTAATAGGCTTGAATCGTCATATATTGAAGTTTTAAAAATTGAGAATTTTATTGCTTTAATGATTGATGTGATTTTTGTCTCAAGATATGCTATATTTTCCAATATTTCTTTACTCTTTTTAATATCTGGGTCACATTTATTCAACAATATTAAAAATTGAAAATTCTCAGGATGAGAATCTAAAGTGATAGATACAATATCATGCAAAAATGCTAATGATTCTTCAAATTTTTCAGATGCTTGAATATCTATAACGTAAAATATTGATTGCATTTCTGTAAAATACTTACTTTTTTCACCTAGATATATTTTTCTATAATTTTTTTGACCTCCTAAGTCCCAACGGATAATTGAAATTCCTAATAAAGAGTTTGTATGAACAGTTCTTTTAGCTTTTATAGTAGGTTTTACAGTTGGTAATAAACTAAACTTTTTGTCTAATAATAATAGAATTGAAGTTTTTCCCCCATTTTCTAACCCACAAAATAGTATTTTTTTAAGCTCCTTAGATTTGTTCATGTAAAGATATTGGATGATGTTTATTTTCTTTTAATTATTTATTATTTTGACATTAATTTTATTCTTATCTACTTTTTCTCCAAGTCGTATTTTTCTTATTTTTTTTGGAAATGATAAATCAATTTCATCAAAAATAAATCCACTTGAATTTTTTGGGCCTTCTACTATCCTTAACTTGGAAGGTGAAATATTTCCTTTATGAAAAGAAATAATTTTACTATGTCCTATAAATTTTCTTTGTAAATAGCTACCAAAAGTATTACACGCTATAACAGGGACTCGATTTTCAAGTGCACGTGCTTTTAAATATATTTCCCAATTATTCATTCCGTCTTCTCTAATTTGGGTTGGTGAGAATAGAACATCTGCTCCGTTTTCGATAGCTAGTCTAGGAGTTTCAAAAAAAGCCATATCAAAACAAATTAAGATAGCAAAATCATATAATTTGTTTAAAGCAAATATTTTTAATTCAGTACCCGGTTCGAATTGTTCTCGTTCATAACTATAAAGATGTATCTTTTCTTGTCGCCCTATCTCATCACCATGTTCATCAAAAAAATAGCATGTAATAATTGGCTTTTTTAATATATTTCTTTTTTCCCAAATCGCACCTGAAAGAATTTTTATATTATATTCTTTTGCTAAGTTTTTAACGAAAAAATAATCATTTCCTCTTTCTTTTTGAATATTTTTGTTTGGATCTCTGTAGTATGGAACCCATCTTTCAGGTAAGCATACAATATCACATTTTTGATTTTCTTCTAATAACTCTTTTAAAAGGGCTTCAATTTGGTGATAACATTTATTTCTATCTTTAAATACTTGTGGTTGAATACAAGCAACTCTCATTTCCTAATTAAACCTATAGTTTATTTACGATTAATGCTATCAATTATATCAAATAATTCATTTAAGTTAGAAATTTCATAATCAGGCTTTAAATATCCTCTGATTTTTAAATTATCATGAGAAAGGTCATATTTTCCTCCTCTATGAAGATAAACAGTATGTATTTGGTTCATATTTGCTGGAGCAATATCCTTATCTATTCTATCTCCTATATATACTGCCTCTTGGCCTTTTACTCCAAATTTCTTTAACCAATATTTATAAATTTCTGGATTTTGTTTTTTAATCCCGAATTCATCCGAAATCATAATTAAATCAATTAATTCATCGATTTTAAGTCTTAAAATTTTCTCGTATTGTTTAATCGGGATTCCATCTGTAATGATTGCCGTTTTTATTGATAAGTCTTTTAATCTCACTAAACATTCATATACATCATCATATAATTGAATCGAATTTACTTTTTCTTGATGATATGCCATAACTGCCGCTGAAATATATTTGTATCGCATAGTGTATGATATATGTTCTATAGTACTCTCCATTTGATTCAATCTCCGGATAAGGTAGTTATAATGCTTTGAAAAATTTGACCCATACTCATTAACAATTTCTTTGATTATCTGAATTGCTTTTTCTCTCTCAATTTTTAAACCTAAACTAATCATCGCGTCTATTCCTTTAATTCTCGCTCTTTCTGATAACCCTGTTGAGTCAAATAAACAATCGTCTAGATCAAATCCAATTAATTTTATAGAACTCATAATCACAGTTAATTATTATCTTAAATATATAAAACCAATTTATGTTTATTGCTTATATTAATCATTTAAAGATATTAGAGGTTGAGTTAAGATAAATTTATTTATCTTTAATAATATATAATCTTTAATATTAATTTATTTAGTTTTAACAACAATAAATTAGCTGTTCTGCTTATAAATTAAAAAATTCCTGATGGAGTATCATTATTTGAAAACAGCTGTATCATTATCTTACTTTCATAGGAAAATCGGACCGTTAGTGTTTTTTTCAGCCCCTAAAAACTCTTTAGATAAGAAATTATCTATTAAAATAGCAAATATAATGGATCAACAATATAACGAAGGTTTTTTTACCCATTCATTTGAACACTTAAAATCCTTGAATTATTACTTTGAAATTCATTCTGATTGGGCTCGTGGAAATAAAGAGATGTTAATGGTTTCTGTAATATTAGATCAACAAATTTCAGCTGAAATAGAGGAAGTTCTATCGAATTTGTGTGCAGAATTTTCGGAACGATTACAATCTAATGAAGAGATATATACAGCATTCTATCTAAATGATTTAAACAGCTTTGATGATAATGATAAAGAAATTATACTCAAAAATGAAGCTTTAATAGAGGCCTGGGTAACTGGTTTATATTGGGCAATACTTGAATACACATCGGAAAAAACGGAAGAGGAAAAAATAGCAATTCTATTAAATGATAAACACATTTTTGAAACTTTAGAAAGACTATCAAGTGGTCCAATCCCTTTGGAATGGCTGAGGGAAGGGTTTGTTGAGGAGTTCCCAGAAAAAAATTT
>JAHQWY010000215.1 GCA_029856445.1 Promethearchaeia archaeon | reverse complement strand
AAAAATTAAAATTTTTCTAATAATTTCTTTACAAAAATTAAATTATTGAGCTAGATTAAATTGAAAACATTCATAGGAATTGATATCGGTTCTTTAGCAACAAAAATTGCTCTCATTCAAGATGGAAAATTAATTGATCACAGAACTGAAAGATCTACGTACGATTTTAAAAGAATAGGGCATAATTTATTTGACGAATTACTTAAAAAGAACGCTTTAAACAAAGATGAAGTGTTTTTGATGAGTACTGGCTACGGTAGAAATACTATTGATATAGCGGATGACCGAGTAACCGAAATAACCGCCCACGCAAAAGGTACGCAATTTTTCTTTCCAGATGTTCACTCAGTAATTGATATTGGAGGTCAAGATTCTAAGGCCATTCTTATATCCAAAAAAACTGGTAATGTCATGGATTTTCAAATGAATGATAAATGTGCAGCTGGAACTGGCCGATTTCTAGAAGTTATGGCTCATGCACTTGAAGTTCCAATAGAAGAAATTGGGGATCTCGCATTAAATTCGAATAAACCCTCAGCAATTAGTTCTACATGCACGGTTTTTGCTGAAAGTGAGGTTATTTCTTTATTTGCGCGAGGTACCTCGAAACATGACATCGCTGCGGGAATCCATAAATCCATTGCAAGGCGAGTTGCAGGTATGGCTAAACGTATAGGAGTAGCACCTTTACTGGTTTTCTGTGGAGGTGTCGCTAAAAATATAGCTGTTAAGAAATTCCTCGAGGAAGAACTAGGATTTGAAATAGTAATCCCAAATCATCCTCAATTAACAGGAGCAATTGGAGCAGCTTTAATTGCTCAAGAGCATAATGGTAATTAGTCTGTTTTTACTTAATTTCCATATCAAAAAATTTTATGAACTATTAACTCTTTTTTGTTTAATAATTCAAAATTATCGTATTTGTAAAAATGGAAGATTTAGATTTTCTATCAGATTATTATCTTTTCCTTAAAGAAAAGAAAGAAGAAGGTAAAAAAGTTATCGGTTTTATATCTCATGATAATATTCCTGAGGAATTAATTGATGCTGCTGGTTTTATCCCTTTAAGGATGATATTTGCTGGAAATGATGAATTAATGGATGCTAGCCATGATTTCCTCCCTCCTTCAACCTGTTCATTCGCACAATCATGTATTGGTGCTTTTTCTATTAAACCTAGCGATTATAAATTTCTAGATTTAGTTGATTATTTTATAGTCTCGAATCATTGTGTATCAGATATCTGTGCATCAGAAATAATTGCAAAATATTATGATATTCCTCAATTAAGCTTTTATGTTTCTTACACTAAAACTGATAATAGTTTAAAATACTTTTACTTAGAGTTAATTGATTTGAAAGAAAATCTTGAGAAAATAAAAGGGTTTGAAATACTAAATCAGGATTTAATGAATAGTATTGTAAAATATAATAATTTCAAGAAAAAATTATTAGATTTAAGTAATTTGAGCATTCCAGGCTCTAAAAAGTTAGAATTACTTCAAAAGGCAATTTTATTTGGTCCTGAATATCTACCAAAATTAGAAAAAATTCTTCAAAGTCAAGAAAGCACTCAGGCCAAAAACAACTCGAAACCTATTTTACTAACAGGTTGTTCAATTTTTATTAATGACTATTTAAATGACTTAATAGAAGAAAGTGGTGGTAATATAGTTTTTTTCGATACTTGGGTTGGATTTAATTATTATTCACAAATATTTGATGATAATGTTTTAAATTCCTCAAATGAGCCTATTAATCTGTTGGTAGAACGATTTAAAAATAATATACATGGAGACCATTCTGTACCGAATTTTCTAGAAACTAAAATCTCCCATATAGAAGAATTTTCAAAGAATTACAAAAGCAGAACTGGTAAAAAATTAGGAGTAATAAACCACATAATTAAATTTTGCGACCATATGTCAATAATGTCATCTCATTTGAAAAATCGATTACAAGAGAAAGGAATACAAGTTTTAAATTTGGAAAGAGATTATTCAAGAGCTAATAGAGGTCAACTTAGCACAAGAATAGAAGCATTCCTAGAAATGATGTGATAAGTGAATCAATATAAAAAATTTAAAAAATCAAGGTAAAAAATGATGGTGATGTAAAAAATGAGTCTAGTTGCTGATGAATTGATTAGATTTTCTTCTGTGTTGAGAATCGCTTACAATTTCTTAACGGGAAGAGATTACTTAAAGAGAAAGAAGTTTAGGGAGAAAAAGAAATTAATTTCTGTTGGTCTACCATTTTCCGATTTAGTTTATGCGTTTCCAGATTTAATTCCAGTCTTTCCAATAAGAATGCACGAATTTAAAATTCACAAATATCTTACGTATTTAGGATCAGCATCTAATATATTTGGTTGGAATAGAGTTACCAACTTTTTGGGCTTTGTTAAAGATCTTGGTATCAAAGATATAAGCCAAACAGTCGATAATATCATTGAAGATGTTATTAGTACTATAAATGCTAAATATAATGAGATGTATGATTATGGTGAGGAATGTGGAGTCCCTACTGATTTTTGTTATGGTGTTAAATCACTCTATGGAATGAATGTTTCAAAAGGGAAGAATTGTGATGCAAACTTGAATTATACTATACGTTGTAGTGCATGGAATAAATATCTAGAATCATTAAAAGCAATAGGTAACCCTTCTAAACAAATTTGGATTGAAGTTCCCCCCAGAAATATAGGAAATGCGTTAGAGCTTTTTATTGATAACATTACTAAAGGATTAGAGGAATTAGAAAAAATTAGTAGTTATAATTATAATAGCAATACCTTAAGGGATCATTTTCGTACAGTTAATCAAATTCACCAATCTTATAAACAAATATTATATGAAATAGGGAACGCTGATTTTTATCCGTGTAATCCTGCAACCTTTAGTGAAATTCTTGCTTTATTAAATATCAGTTTTCATGATTATAATTCTAGTGCTACACGGTTTAGAGATAATATCATATCTTTATTTAATGAAATGAAAGGGAGAATTACAAAAGGAATTGGTATGGATGTATCTAAAATGCCCAAAATTCTTATCACACCAATGTTTGGAGGTTGGGAACCAAAAACTCATGATATAATTTATGAATTGGGAGGGAGAGTATTATATGGAGATTGGGATCTATTACAATTTTTAGAAGATATACCAATCTCAAATAGAATGGATCCCATTGAAGCATATGCCCAGTTTCTAATGAATGCTAACCAAATTGGTATAGGATGCGATAATAATACCTTGACAGAATCTTACGTTAGGTTAGCTAGGAATTTTGAGGCTGATGGGCTTATATTTATCCAAGTGTTTGGATGTCATTCGATTTCAAATTGTTATACAATGTTAAAAGAAAAGCTTCGTCGGGAGTTGGAAATACCTAGTATTGCTATAAATTTCAACAAAATGGGTGAAAATGTTGAGCAAGTCAAGACTCGTTTAGGAGCTTTCATGGAAATGTTTAATTGAATCAATGAACAGACCTGATAGTTTATTTGATAATTTTTTAATACGATCTCTTTTTAATATCACAAGAAATTTATAAGTTTAAGTTGAATATCTATGAGGTTTCACCAAAAAACAAACGAATTAGACCAAGATCCCTATAAAGATTATCAAGTTTTATGTGGAATTGAGGAAGAATTTCTAATCATAAATAAAAATGGTACTTTAGCTAAAGCCGCTGATGATATAATGGTAAAATCTGCAGAAATTCTTGAAAGAGATCAAAATTTTTTAAGTTCACTTCAAATAAAAATTCGAGGATTAGATGCTGAACCTTCACCTTCACAAATAGAATATGTAACTCTTCCCCTCCCTCCAGAATCCTTACTACAAGCTGTTATAGAAGGAAGAAAATTATTAACAGAGGCTGCAAAACAACTTGGTGTTAAAATTCTTGCTCAAAGTCTACATCCAATACAAAGTGACCCAAATCCGATTTCTGGAACTCATATTAACGTTTCTGTTCAAAGAGAAGGTGGGTTGATGACTCCTGAAGAAATGAAAGTAGTTTATAATTATCTGTGGAATTTTCTTCCAGAAATAATAGGAATTTCTGCAAATTCGCGTATTTTTAAAGGAAATCTAAATAATATTGCTAGTAATCGATGTGCTAACAGTAGTGTTCTTAAATCAAACGGATTTGCAGTTATAGAAATTCCTGAAAATCGTCCAACATTGGTTCCAATGCGATATTATGGTCGTATGAGATATAAACTTAAAATTGGATTTGAACAGGATGAGTTCTCAAAAAAGGTTATTACAAATAATCGAGGGGAACGTCTTGTAGATATAACCCCAAGAGGCCCGTTTACAAATATTAGTGACGACAATGATGAATTACCTTCTAGGAATAGAATAGAAGTTAGAGTGGTTGATGTACAATTAGATAGTGAAGATTTAATAGATATTGCTTATCTTTGTTGTGTTTCGGCCTTGCATGCGATGAAACTTCAAAAAACAGGAGAAATTCTACAAGATCCTTATCATATGATTAATCTTGAAAATGCCATTGCAAATGGAACAAGAGCTGTTTTTCAGAGAGGGAATGGGATAAAAGAATCATTAGAAACCAGCCTATCAACTTGGATCGAAGAAACCGAAGAATATCAAGACTATTTAGGTATTAAGATAAAAAATCTACCATCAAAAATACTTCAATTAGAAAATGCTCAAAAAGAGCTTGATATTGAATATCAATCAAGAAAAATTGAGAAATTGAGACAACAAGGTAACACTTATGTTATGGTAGAATTTGTAGATCCAAGAATTGTAATTGATCGAAAAGGAAATCGTTATAGAATTACGAGCGGTACGCAAGTTCGAGGAACTTTAGAAGCAAAATATAATTTTAACTATGATGAAGTAGATGGAATGGCAACAAATTTCACGGCAATAAGAGTAATTAATAATCTTGTTGTTCAGAATCTCAAAATCCCATTAAAGGAAAATGATCATGTTTTAAGAGTGCAATCTGAATCAGAATCTTTACTTGATAGATTGTTTGGTGATTTTTTTCGTTAGCTTTTTAGAAGACAGTCAGGGTGAAAATGGAAATGAAAAATAATTTTTACAAGCTTTTTGTTTATGGAACATTACAACATGGGCAGAGTCGAAATTATATCCTTAGAGGATTAAAGTATGAAAAAGCAACTTTATATAATTATAGAAAAATAACACCTCCCTCATTAGGATTTCCATTTATTATTCGAGACTTTTCTTTTAAGGTTATGGGGGAAGTTTATTTTGGTTTAGATCATTCTCTTATCTCTCAAATCGATATAATAGAGGGAGAAGGAGAACTCTACCATAGAATTCTGGTAAAAGTAGTACTGGAAAATGGAATAGAATTAGACACGTTTACTTATTATCCTTCTGAAATATTAATTAAAAAATTTACATAAGTGTTTAGATGAGCCAAATGGTTGAAGAAAAATTAATCGAAAATGACAAGCAAAATAAAATACTTCTTATAGACAATTATTCTCGAGGTTTTCCTACAGATCGAATATCAAGGATCGAAACTATAATAAAAGAATGTATAGCCAAAGTAGACCTAAAAACTATCCATTTTACTCAATTTAAATTAAACATAGTAGAGGATTATCAAGGAATAATTTTATCAGGCTCTGAATTGGATGTGTCCGGTTTTTATTATGATGAGAGATTAAAAAGGAAATTCAATCCATTATTAAAATTAATCCAAAATGATAGTCAAGTTCCTATCCTCGCATTGTGTTTTGGATTCCATTTAGTAGCCTATGCATATGGAGCTCAAATATCTAGAATGAGAATTATTGGTTTAGGAGGGAGGATCATTTTCATCTTAATTGAAAAAACTGATGAATTAATAACTCATAAAAACATCCCTGTGAACGTCCATCATCTTGATTTTGTTTCTCCTAATGACTGTAAAATTCAAAAAAATTTCGAGATTCTTAGTACTTCAAGAACACTCGGATATAATATGGTTCAATATATGAAACATAATAGCAAACCAATTTTTGCACTTCAATTCCATCCAGAGACTCACCATACTTATTATTTCCATCACGGTTTATTTGATGAACGAATAGCAAATAAAACAAGGATGATTGGGCAGGAAATCATTGAAAATTTTATATGGTTATGTTCCTATCATAAGAACAAAATAATCTAATAACTATCTTCTAATTAAAAACTTGCATTCCATAGGTTATCGCATCAATGATTTTAGTAAATAAACTTTTGAAATTGCATGGAATAATGATTTAGATATTGAAGAAATCATTAAATATGTCTTACATTTACGAAATAAAGGCTATTCTGAAAATAACATCCAAATTGGTATTCAAAAATATTTAATATATAAAACTGGAAGAAAGTTAAAAAAAATCCGTCCCAAATCATGGGATTATTTTTATAAATTTTTATCGAAATTGGAAAAAAAATATAATATTAAATT
>JAHQWY010000214.1 GCA_029856445.1 Promethearchaeia archaeon | reverse complement strand
TTGGAATGCGCTCTATCTTACCTCATAGAGAAGTAATTGTTGATTCAATTGAATTAATGGTTGAAGCACATCGATTAGATGCTATGGTTACTTTATCTAGTTGTGATAAAATTAATCCAGCAATTCTAATGGCTGCAGTACGATTAGATATCCCTACTATATGTGTTCCTGGAGGATCAAATCTATATGCAGTAAGATTCATGCCAGAGTATAAAGGTATTGCAACGGAAAAATATGAAGATTTTACTCATAAATTTGGATGCATTACTTGTGCGACATATGGTGCTTGTGAGGCCATGGGAACAGCAAATACTACTCAATGTTTAATGGAAGCCTTTGGAATGACATTACCTAACGCTAGTACTATCCCTGCAATGACTCAAATGAAATATATGGTGGCCAAAAATTCAGGGAAAAGAATAATTGAATTACTGAAGGATCGAATAACCCCATCACAAATTATGACAAAAAAATCTTTAGAAAATGCTGTAATAGTCGATTTAGCCGTTGGAGGGTCAACAAATTCAACACTTCATCTTCCAGCAATTGCTCATGAGATAGGGATTGATTTTGATTTGGAAATATTTAATGAATATAATAAAAAAATTCCAACAATTGTAAATGTTGCTCCATCCGGAGATTTTGGTACTCCAGATTTATATAAAGCAGGAGGGATCCCTGCTGTCTTGAGTAGAATTAGAGAATTTCTTCATTTAGACTGTTTAACGGTCTCTGGAAAAACAATTGGACAGATCATCAAAAAAGCAAAAGTACTTGATGAGCAGATTATTAAACCGTTGAATGATCCTATCTTTCCCGAAGGTGGAACTGTAGTATTAAAAGGTAATCTAGCGCCAGAAGGGGCTGTTGTTAAACAATCAGCGATAAAAAATAAAGATATGTTAAAGTTTAAGGGCCCTGCTGTGTGTTTTAACTCGGAACGAGATGTGACTGATGCATTAACGGCTGATCAAGTTCAAAATAATTCAGTTATTATAGTTCGATATGAAGGCCCTAAAGGTGGTCCGGGTATGCCTGAATTACTAGCTGTTACAATGACTTTAGTAATGAAAAATAAGTTAGACAAAGTTGCTCTAATTACTGATGGACGTTTTTCAGGTTATACATCAGGACCTTGTATAGGGCATGTAAGTCCAGAAGCATATGTTGGAGGGCCAATTGGCATAGTGAAAAATGGAGACTTAATTAAAATTGACATTCCACATAGAACTCTGAACTTTGATATTACAGATGACGAAATTCAAGAACGCTTAGCAAAATGGAAACCTTTTGAGAAAAATATTAAAAGTAAAGCACTTTTAAAATACCGTAGCCTCGTATCTTCTGCTGCACAAGGGGCAATTATAAAATTTTAGTTTGTTTTCTTAAATTAGTAATTTGGGAAATTTGTTTTGCTTATGTAATTCTTTTTGAATTATATCCTCCAATAACTCTTTACGTTCATTTCCTGAAAGAACTTCTAATTTTCTTACATTTAATGGATCTACTTTATCCCTAAGTAATTTAATTTCTTTTACTGTTGGTGGGATTGTTTCTATCAACTCATTCGGTGTGATTAGCTCAAACCCAGTTGAATCCTTTACCTTATCAAGTTCAACATCAGGATGAATTGATCTTAATTTCATCAATTTAGTATCATCATCAAAATCGAAATAAGCAAGATTAGTGATAACACACTGAGGTCCTAAACCTCCACATATAGAAGGTTTTCCACCGGGAAATCCTACACCCGAGATAAAATCAATTTTTTCAGAAGGCACGAAGGTTCGTTTATCATGTCGCGGTGTGTAGAGAAAAGATCCACGAGCATAGAACATGCTAAAATCAAGGATACCAGCAGCTCCAGGGAGTCTAATTTTTGGTTTATCCCACTCTCCTATGCATATATTATTAGTATTCCCATACTGGTCAATCTGAGCTGGCCTAAAAAATTCTATAGTTGTCAGTTTATCAGAAGGAAGAGCTTCTAATGTGCATTCCACACTGTCTTGAAATCGATAAGCTCTCGCCGTGTTCATCTCAAGATATAATAAACTAACTTGACGAGGTTCTGCTACAAATGTGTTTCCCATGATATAATGATAAATCGCATCTGGGGCATGCGTTACTTTTGCTAAGGTAAATGCTGCCCACACCATGGGAGTTGCGACACCGACTATCATTATATCATCGTTTTTAACTTCTCTGGCCATTAAAACGGTCATCAATTCATCTATAGTATAATCTTTCGAATATTCACTCATTATATTTCCCTCCTACACCAGAATATTAAATATAGTTTGTACACCCCCCGCCTCCTCTAAATATTGAGCATGAGTTTTATTAGATATGAATTTTTTCTTATATTCTTCAAAATTAGTTTTTAAATAACATTGAATATGATGGGGATCGAAAGTATAAAAAGGGTAACATGAAGTTGGGTGTGCCCCAAAAGGTTTTTTTACAACAACACTAGTAGTTTGCATCGGTAATTGTGCTTTCCCTGGTAGATAGCGAATGTCTTCAGTTTCTACTAATTTTTCACAGATGACTATAGTTTTTTTTGCTGTTTTTGCCATATCTGCATCCATCCACACTGCTCCCGCTATGTTTCCGTTCCCATATTCATCAGCATATGGTACATGAAGAATCGCGACATCCAGATCAATCTTAGGAACCACCATAACTTGAGTTCCTGAACCGAGAGGATCTTCGATTTGTTTAATATCATTTCTTACTTTAGGTAGGTCTGTTCCTATAATACCTTTTAATGGCATGAATGGAACTTTCAAATAGGATGCTCTCAATCCCAAAGCGATTGTTGCTTCACTTTCTTCAGAAATCTTTATAGAGCCAGATTCAACAGCTTTTCTATAATGCGGGGCCATACCAAATATTTCCATCCCTACAAAACAACTTCGCACTTCTGAAACACACTCTCCCGCTATGAGCATGTCCACTTCTAAACCACCAACAAATGTACAAATTGATAGGTGCTTCTTATTCTGCCTTACTATCTCTCGACAAGCACTCATTGCTTTTCTCCAAAAAGAAAGCCCCCCAATTCCAACATGATCCCCATCTTGTATATATGTTGAGACTGCTTCTTCTAAGGTCATTAATTTACTTGAACTCATTCTTTATATTCTCTTTTATTTTTTTCCTTCTAAAATAAGATTTTTACTTTGATTCTATTAAGATTTTTCTTTTTTAGAGCAATGAAGCCCTTCTTTAGCCAAAGTCATTAAGCAATTATTACAATATTCACATTCAACAGTGGAGCTTCCTATACCCTTCACCCATCTATTTGGGAGGTTTGGCTCTCGAATTAACGGTCTAGAAAACGAAATAAAATCAGCATACCCTTTATTTAATATTTCTTTAACCAAATCAATGGAATTAATACCGCCCACTAAAATTAAAGGAATATCAATACCTTTCTTAATTTCTTTAGCATAAGGTAAATGATAAGCTGGTTCATTTGTAGTTCCAATTGACATTCGACTTTCTGGGATGAAAGTAGGCTTCCATCCTATCTCGCTTTTCTTTCGTTTAACAGATTCCCACATACAGCTACTAATTTCTATTGCATCGAATCCAATATTAGAAAGCAAATTTGTAATTTTCTTTGATTCTTCGAGATCTATCCCCCCTTCTAAAAAGTCATCACAATTCATTTTAATTAAAATAGGAAAGTCATTCCCTACTAATTCTCTGCTCCTTTTATATATCTGTTCAACAAATCTTATTCGATTCTCTGTATTCCCACCATATTGATCTATTCTCTTATTGGTATAGGGAGATAAAAACTCACTAATTAGATATCCGTGCGCACCATGGAGTTGGGCTCCATCGAAACCTGCTTCTTTGGCTCTTCTTAGGCCTTGAGCGAAATTTTCGATTGTTTCTTCAATTTCAGAAACGGACATTTCTCTTGGCATTTTATTAGAAAATTTTTCCATTACTGCTGAAGGAGCAATATTTTCTTTAACAATAAAGGATTGACGACCAGAATGGACTAGTTGTAAAGCTACTTTACACCCTTCACCATTTTCATGGACTATATTCGCTAGTCTCTGTAAACCAGGAATAAAATCATCTTTATATATAGCAATTTGTTTATCACCAGCTCTTCCATTTTGTTGTATAAAAGCATAGCTAGTTATTATTAATCCACAACCTCCTTTAGAAAGTGTTTTATAGAAATCCACTAGCTTATCTGTAACTTCACCATCTTCTGTAGCCAAACCTTCATAGGTAGCTGATCTTACAAACCTATTTTTAATCTCTAATTTCCCTATTTTTTTTGGTTTCGCAAACATGGTTTCAACAATATGATCTGAATATAATAATTAAACAAAATAATTATTTATCAAATTAAAGAATTTAGGATGTACACACATATTTTAAAGTTTTTAAGAAATAAAGATTAAACTAAAAATAGTAATAGTTTTATAAAATTTCATATGTTTTGAGTATATTGAAATCAAAAAAAGGGTAAATTAATTTGAATAAATATGAAAAATTTGAGGGTGTGATTGGTCGTACCCATAATGAGTCAACTCCTTGGTGGCCTACTCCAAAACGAGTAGGTGACGGGAGCCCAAACGTAGTTATAATCCTGCTTGATGATACCGGTTTTGCCCATTTTGGTTGTTACGGTTCTAGTATTAAAACTCCTAATTTTGACCGTCTAGCTGAACGAGGTCTTCGATACACAAATTTTCACACTACAGCTTTATGTTCTCCCACACGTGCTTGTTTATTAACTGGTCGGAATCATCATACTGTAGGGATGCGAGCTATATCAAATTTTAATCCTGGATTTCCTAATATGCGGGGATATATTACTCCACATGCAGCTACTTTGGCAGAAATCTTACGTGATGAAGGGTATGCCACAATGGCTGTCGGTAAATGGCATCTAGCACCTATGGAACATGCTTCAGTTGCAGGACCATTCGACCACTGGCCTCTCCAAAGAGGGTTTAATCGATTCTACGGATTTATGCAAGGTGAGACAGATCAATTTTATCCTGAACTAACTTATGATAATCATCCAGTTGATCCTCCCCGTCGTCCTGAAGGAGGTTATCATGTTACAGAGGATTTTGTAGACAAATCAATTCAATTCATACGTGACCAAAAATCAATACGACCTGATCAACCTTTTTTCCTTTATCTAGCAACGGGTGCTACACATTCACCACATCAAGCACCAAGGGAATTTATCGAAAAATATCGTGGTCGATTTGATGCAGGTTGGGATTTTATACGAAAAGAATGGTACGATAGGCAACTTAAGATGGGTATTATCCCTCCTGACACTAAACTTGCGCCTCGTAATCCTGGGGTACAACCTTGGGATCAGTTGTCAGAGAATGCGAAAAAATTTGCTTTACGGCTTCAGGAAGCTTTCGCAGCTTTTCTTGATCACACTGATCATCATATTGGACGGTTAATCTCTTTTCTTGAAGATATAGGTGAATTGGATAATACTCTCATTATTTTGTTAGCTGATAATGGTGCAAGTATGGAGGGAGGACATACTGGTGTAATGGATGAGTTCAAATATTTTAATGCAGTGTCAGAGGACGTAGATGCTATACAGGATAGACTAGATGATATTGGTGGACCACGCAGTCACAGTAATATTCCATGGGGATGGGCGCAAGTAGGTAATACACCTCTTAAATGGTATAAATCTCATATTTTTGGGGGTGGTGTTCGTGATCCATTAATTATTCATTGGCCAAAAAGAATAAAGGATCAAGGTAGAATGCGTAATCAATTCCATTATATCACGGATATTACACCTACCATCCTTGATATTTTAAAAATTGAAGCACCTTCGATATATCGAGGATATAATCAAATACCGATTTCAGGCACATCAATGGTTTACACATTTGATGAACCAGATGAAAAATCTCATAAACTAATTCAACATTTTGAAATGTTTGGCAACCGTGGTATCTGGGTTGATGGTTGGAAAGCAGTAACTGCTCACAGACCGGGAGCCCCATATGATGATGTAGAGTGGGAGCTATACAACTTAAGAGAAGATTTTTCTGAATGTAATAACTTAGCTAAAAAGTTTCCAGATAAACTTAGGAAGTTAATCGACCTCTGGTGGGTTGAAGCTGGTAAACATGGGGTGTTACCATTAGATGATAGAAGAGCTGAATTATTTGGGGTTCGATTCGAGCCTGGTTCCCCTCATGCACATCGGGAATATACATATTATCCGCCAATTGCTCATTTACCTGCTGAAGTTTCTCCTGCAGTCGGGAATCGAACCTGGATAATGACAGCTAACATTGAGAGATCTGATGAAAGGGATGAAGGAGTACTAGTTGCCATGGGAACTCAAAATTGTGGTTATTGTTGGTATATTAAAAACAATATCTCTATATTTGACTATAACATATTCACAGAACACCATGTGGTTCGTTCGAATATTACT
>JAHQWY010000213.1 GCA_029856445.1 Promethearchaeia archaeon | reverse complement strand
CTTGGCCGGACTACACTATAGGAGCGGATTTATTATAAGAGTTTCCATAATCGGTTTTTTTTATAAATCGTATAATGAAATCTTAAACTAATATTAGAATTAGATTTTGAAACCATTAAAATTTTTCCTTTCTCAGGTGGATCGTTAGAATTAAAGCCGATTAAAAAAATATTCGGAAAAGAACTTCTCCCAGACAGGGAAATCGATCTTAATATCTATAATATATCTTATTAGAAATTTTCAACAACGTCAAGCAATTTTTCACGTAGAACTATATAGACAAGCCATCGCAAAAATAGATTGTCAATAAAAAATTCCTTCATTAAATCCGAAGATAAGTGAAAAGTGATTGACCAAAATTCTATATATTTTTATCTCATTGAGAACATTTATGATAGATTAATGCGGGAAGGGAGATTTGAACTCCCGAACTCCTACGAGAATGGATTCTAAGTCCACCGCCTATAGTCAACCTTCGATCATACCAATTATAGTCTTTGACCAGACTTGGCAATTCCCGCGAGATAAAAGCAAATTAAAAATATGATACATACTAAAAGGATATAAAATTAAAAAATTTTTTAGGGTAAAATTCAGATTTATATACGATTGAAATAAATGATAAAAATTAATTATATTATATAAGAAAATATTAATATTATGGTCAGAATAAAAACAAGTTGGTTATTTTATGAGTGTAAGAGATTCTTTAATAAAACATCTAACATCAATATTGCGTGCCTCAGAGGGGACTGTTTTAGTGCTTCTTTGCGATCAAAATGGTCTTTCCATTGCGAAAATAGGTAGAAAGAGTGATATAGATTTAAACCCAAATCAGATCACTAGTTTAGCATCAGCTGCTTTTACAGCAAGTGAAGAAAATTGGGAAGACTTAAATATTAAAGACCAAGTTATTTCATTTTCATATTTTGACAAAGTTTGTTTGATTACAATCAGAATTAATGAAACTCTTTTAACGATAGTTCATGATTATCATAAAGAGTGGCCATTAGATGCTGATAGTCTAGCTACATCTATGTATTACTTAAAACAAAAATTGGGTGAATTCTTTGGGAGTGGAAATGAACCAGAAGTCGAAATCGAGGATTTTTGTGATAAAGTTAGGAGTGCAATGTATCTTTTTGGAATGGGTTCCGAAGTTCCCTTTGTCTCTTATACACCCGAAAGCCTTGAAAATATTAATTTACTTCCAACAATAGGTAAAGTTTTAGATTCTCTTCAAAATCCAATATTTATAAGATATGGGCTCGTAAATCCATCTGGTCTCACACTTGACGCGAGAGATGTTAGTGGTCAGAATTTGCCAATTTCAATTGAGGCTTTTTCTGCGAATGCTCATGTTGCATTTCAAAAAATGAAAGAGGAATCTGAGGGTAGTTCAATAGGAGATCTATTATGTTATGTCGCTATTTCTGGTGAGAATACTGAAAACTTCTATGGATTAATAGCATGCCCCTCAGGAAAAATAAAATATTCAAATATGGTAGATACGTCAAACGTTGAAGAAATTTCTTTTATTGGACTTTTCGCACTAACTTATGGAGGAATTCCCGTTATTTGTGAATCAAGAAATATTATTTATTCAATAATGCAAATATTAGGTGGAGAGCAAACTACCGAAAGCTTTATAAAATCGGTTAATGTTCTTACTAGTTTTAAGTATGATTAATTCAAACTTATTAATACCAAAATTATATTGTCTTCATTTTAATGAGTGTGATCCTAAGAAATGTACTGCTATTAAATTGAAGAGATTTGACCTCATAAGAATGATTAATGGTATTAAGGGTCATTTAAGAAATTCTATTGTATTAACTCCATTTGCCCAAGAGGTTATTTCATTGAATGACAGAGACCTTATTTTAAAATTTGGTTTAATTGTAATTGATTGTTCTTGGAAAAAGTTATTAAAAATATCCGAATTAGATTCAGATAATTGTCGTAAATTGCCTCCATTAATAGCAGCAAATCCTATAAATTATGGAAAATGGGAAAAATTAAGCTCTGCTGAAGCCTTAGCAGCAGCATTATACCTCACTAATTTCAATAAGTATGGAGATTTAATCCTCTCAAAATTTACTTGGGGAATTCAATTTAAGGAGTTAAACAAATTTTAAAAAAATTAGAAAAAAGAAGAACAGATTATTTTAATCTTCCATACCTTTAGACAGTGTTGAAGATGCTATGACATCATCGATTTTAAGAATCATAGATGAAACTTCTGTAGCAGATTGGATAGCTTGAGTTAAAACTGATAATGGTTCAAGAACCCCTAGCTTTACCATATCATCAGGTTTTCCAGTATCTATATTAATACCATTAGACTTACCATCTTCAGTTTCGTGTTTTGATCTCAACTCAACAATCAAATCTACAGGATTATAACCTGCATTTTCGACTAGAGTCTTAGGAATTATCTCTAAAGCATTAGCATAAATTTCAATTGCTAATTGTTCTCGACCCCCTATTGATCTAGCATAAGTTCTCAATTGTTTTGCTAATTCAATTTCAGATGCTCCACCACCAGGTAAAATGTAAGGAAGTTCTATTGCTGCTTTAACGACTGATAATGCATCATGTAGCATTCTTTCTGCTTCATCGACTACATGCTCTATTCCTGCTCTAATAAGTATACTTACAGCTTTAGGATCCGCACACTCAGATACAAAAATCATATTATCATCTCCTATCTTCTTTTCTTCTACTTTCCCCGCAAAACCTAGGTCCTTTGGAGAAACTTCAAAGATATTGTTAATGATTTTTGCATTAGTTGCTCTGGCTAGCTTTTCCATATCAGATCTTTTCACTCTTCTTACTGTCATTATGTTTTCCTTAGCAAGGAAGTTTTGTGCCTTATCATCAACACCTTTTTGACAAAAAACGACATTTGCACCAATTTCTTTTAATTTCAATACACGATTTCTTAGCATGTTCGCTTCTTCTTCAAGAAATTTGTTGATTTGGTCAGGTGTTTGTACTCTTATTTCCGCATCGAACTCAGTTTTTTCAACTTCTAATGCGGAGTTAACTAATGCAATTTTGGCATCTTTGATCAATTTTGGCATCATCGGATGTACAATTTCCTTATCAACTATAATCCCATCGATAATACTGGTGTCTAAAAGACTTTTACCTTCTTTTTTGATTACTTGTATTTGATCTAAATCTATTAGTATATTTTCACCACGTTCTTCCTTTATTTGACTTACAGCTCTTACAGCGATATCAGCAAAATGACTTTTTACACCAGTTATTAATTTGCTGTTCATGGACGTTTCTGCAACTTTCATTAAAGTATCCCTATCATTTAAATCAATCTTAGTAGCTAGAGCGTGCAAGAGTTCTTTACTCTTAAAAAGAGCTTTTCTATACCCTCGAAATATTATTGTTGGGTGTACTGATTGTTCCATCAACTCTTCTGCTAGATTCAATAATTCACCAGAAATAATTACACTCGTAGTTGTCCCATCTCCAACTTTATCGTCTTGCGTTTTAGCGACCTCAACTATCATTTTAGCTGCAGGGTGCTCAACATCAATTGTATCTAAAATTGTTGCTCCATCATTAGTGATTGTTACATCTCCTAGGGAATCTACAAGCATTTTATCCATTCCTTTTGGCCCAAGTGTGGTTCTAACAGCTTCAGCAACTGCTTTAGCAGCGCTGATATTGTTTTTTTGGGCATCTTTTCCTTGTTTCCTTTCAGTCCCTTCTTTTAATATGAGGATTGGGACACCGGACAATTGTGCCATTTTATTTTCACTCTTTAAATCTTAAGTTAAAACTTTTATTTATATAGATCTCTAAGTCATAAAATTAAAAAAGTTTACGAAAAATCATAAAATTAAACTTAATTCTTGAAAATTTGTAAAATTATAGAGGTTTTTAAAAGTATTAACTAAGGAATAGGTGAACTATTCTTATGATTTCATTTTTAATATATTTTAGTCTAAGTATTCTCATTCTTGTATTTAATATTATTTCATATGCACATAAAGAGAATTTTTTTGGTGATAAAAGGAATAAATTGTTTCTACTAATTTTATTTATTATTTCAACAATATTTCTAATTTCAAATTTACCATACT
Source organism: Promethearchaeia archaeon (assembly GCA_029856445.1). Taxonomy (GTDB): domain Archaea; phylum Asgardarchaeota; class Lokiarchaeia; order Sigyniarchaeales; family SOKP01; genus Loki-b32. Next base: position 2,369 of record JAHQWY010000213.1, on the reverse strand, counting down.
TCGTCAAGAAAGATTCTAAATTGTTTTTAGATGTTGATAATACAATTATTTTACCAACACTCTTATTTAATATCTCTAATATTTTTTATTTTTCCTCTATTATATTTTATTTATTAATTTTTTTTCAAATTGATCAGAGTAAAATTAATCTCGAAATACCCTCACATCTGAGTTATAAAAAGGGTGAAATTCCTATTGGGAAAATTATTAAAGGAAAAATGAGAAGGCGTAAGTTTTATTTATCTTTAAAAGATTTAGAAAAACACATGTTCATATGCGGGGTAACTGGTACAGGAAAAAGTAACTTCCTCCAAAATTTTCTAATTAATTTTTTAAAAATTTACCAGATTCCATTTTTTCTAGTTGAGTTTAAAGGAGAATATCATTTTTTACAAAAAAAGATTGAAGATGTGCTTATATATTGGCCTGGGGAGAATTTTTCTATTAATATCTTTAATCCCGGTAATGCAAATCCGATGATACATGCAGAGCGAATCTTTGACATTTTAAAAAGTGGAAAGTTTCTGGATGATCAAACTGAATTCTCTCCACAAATGGAAAAAGTATTAATTGAAATATTGACAAAAGTATGTCAAAGTAAAAAATTTCAGAATTGGAATGGATTCAATTACTTTTGTGAGGAATATTTAAGAGAAAATAAAACTAGCATACCGATGCTAAACCAAACGCTTATTAGCATAAAAAATAGGATTAGAAGGTTCTCGAAGGGGCCTTTGAAGGCGTTATTTAAAGAAAATAATAGTATAAATATACAAGAGTTATTTAAAAGAAATATTATATTAGATTTAAGTTCGATAATTCGTTTAGGAGGAGAAAAGGAAGATGCACTTTTTTTTCTAAATATGATTTTAAAATATCTCTGGGATATAAATTTAATGAGGGGAGCTAAATATTTTGAGGGTATTAAACATCTAACAATTATAGAGGATGCTCAATATTTTGCTCCTCAAGATTTTATGAAAAAGAACAAGTTAACGACATATTTAGAAGATATTGCTTTATTACAAAGAGGGACCGGAGAATGTTTAATTACTTTAGCAACTCGTCCAGACATAAGTAAAGAGATCCTAGCAAATAATGGAATTGTATTAACATTTAAAAATCATTTAGAGAAAGATATAATGTGTGAATTATTAAATCTTGACTCTGAAAATAAGAATTATTTGTCTATGCTTGAAGAAGGGCAGTGCATTATTAGGGTGAATTCAATCAAGGAACCATTTCTATTAAAAGTACCATATGTTAAAAATGAATCAATTAGCTATTCAGAAATATATAATAATAATAAGAATATTTTAAAAAAAGTAAATGAATACTATAATTTTCCTTCTAAAACCAAAAATAGGTCTAGCTTTACTGAATTCAAAAAATCAGCTGTTTTTATTAAAAAAGTTAACTCTTTTTTACTAAAAATTCTACCTAGTAGGCGGAAAAAGAAAAATAAACAAACTATGGAGGATCAAGACGAAGAAGGGAATAGAGAAAAACCAGAAAAAAACATTACTAATTCTGATTCAGAAAAGAGGTCATATGAGAAATTAGAGAAATATATAAACAAGTTATATAGGATGCAAAATGAAAAGGAATAATTATAAGAAATAGAAATTCAATATACATATGACATTCACTATAGGAATTATTGGAAAACCTAGTAGTGGAAAAACTACATTTTTAAACGCTACATGTTTAACAAACGCTAAGGTTAGCGAATTACCCTTTACTACAATTGAACCTAATAAAGGAGTTGCTTATGTAAAAACAAATTGCATCTGTAAAGAATTGAACGTTGAAGACAATCCAAAAAACTCAATTTGCTTAGAAGGTTTTCGATTTATTCCAATTAATATGTTAGATGTTGCGGGTTTAGTCCCTGATGCTCATAAGGGAAAGGGTTTAGGAAACAAGTTCTTAACCGACTTAGTTAAAGCAGATGTACTATTACACATTGTTGATATTTCAGGGTCTCTAGATAAGTCTGGAAATATTGTTTCGATGGGTAAGAACGACCCTTTTGAGGATATTGTATTTTTAGAAAATGAAATAAATTTCTGGTTTAAAGATATTATTGAGAGAGAAGATTGGAGTAAATTTACAAAAGGTATTTCAACTGAAAAAAGAAAGGTTGTAGGAGCTTTGCATGATAGACTCTCAGGTATGAAAGTAAATAAGACACAAATAATTCAATCATTAAAAGATTCAAATCTGGATACCAAAAATCCATCAACTTGGACCGATCTCGATATTTTAAAATTCTCAGAGATTTTAAGAAAAATATCTAAACCTATATTAATTGTGGCAAATAAAATTGATAAGGAAATAAGTGAGAAAAACTTTATAGAATTGAAAAA
>JAHQWY010000212.1 GCA_029856445.1 Promethearchaeia archaeon | reverse complement strand
ATATAATAATCAGTTCACTCCAAACTCATTTTATTCTTTAGGTGATGAGATAAAAGTAGAAGATGATAAACCTCAGGATGATTTCTATTTTAGGTTTTATAAGGTAATTAAGATTGATAATAGTTTGGTTTTTGGATCCGGTTTTCATTCTAATTTTCCAGTATTAATTTCTCTTTTCGATTCTGATTTACATAGTGATGTGCAATTAGATGGAGATGATATTGCTTTTTCCTTAGGATCGAATTGGCTGGATCATGAAATTGAATTATTCAATCAGAATTATAATGGAACACATGCGCAGCTAATTGTTTGGGTACGAATTCCTGAACTCTCAACTTCCTTAGATACTTATATTAGAATGTACTATGGAAATTCTACTATAAGTTCTTGTGAAAATCCAGCAGGTGTGTGGGATGGTGCTTATAAAGGTGTATGGCATCTCACAGAATCGAGTGGCGTAACTATTGATTCTACTTCTTATAATGAAAATGGTATAGTTACTGGCACAGTAATACGCCCATCTAGTGGTCAAATTGGTAATGCATATAATTATGGGACCGATGGTACTTTCAATGTGGGAGATCCTTCTGATGGGCATCTTGATTTTACTACAGAGAGTTTCACGGTTAGTATGTGGATAAATATTGATACAAGTACAGGTACGTGGCAAATTCCACTTTATAAGGGTGCAACAAGCACGTGGAATCCTGGTTATTGTTTCGGAACTCCACCAACTGGAGATAGTTTATCTTTTCATATTACTGATGGAAATGATAACATTGGTAGTCCTGATGCTAGTATTACATTTGATACTTGGGCATATATAGTGGGTATTGTTGATAGAACAAATGATTTGATTCGAATATATAAAGATGGATATGAAGTAGGCTCAGGGACAGACATAAGCGGTATCCTAAGCTTAGCTGATACTGAAAATATAGAATTTCAATGTGCTAATCCTACATATGATTTTGATGGTTTATTAGATGAAATTAGGGTAATCAACGTAACTCGATCTAATAACTGGATTAAAACAGAATATTATAATCAGTATGATCCTAATTCTTTTTATTCGGTAGGATTAGAACAAGGGGTAGCAGGAATTAAATATAGCAATCTTCAAATTGATACTATAGATTTATATGGAAATTCAATACCCTTTGCTAATGTCTCTATATATAATCAAACAACTCATGTAAGAAGCAATCTAACTGATTTAAATGGAAATGCTGTATTTACGGATTTGATTCAAGCGGAGTATAATTTTACAGTTTCAATAACCTCAGATATTGGAAATTATGTTGAAATTGTAAACACCACCTCTGAAGCGATTATGATTAATCAATCATTTCAAATAGTCACCTTAATTTGTAATGTTGGTTCGAATTTTTTTGAAGTAGTTGATATAGATGGAATTCATTTGGATTCCGGCTGGATTGTCGTTGGCAACAGCTCTTATGAACTTCAAAACTGTTCAATTGATAGTAATGGTCAAGCTCGATTTTGGTGGGTAAATACCATCCCTTATGAATATAATTATACTGTCTATTATCAAGATAATAACTATAACCCTAATATTATTCAAGTCGCTTCAGGAGATATAAATACTCATAACTCTTCAATTCAAATACAAGCTGGTTTAACTACTATTGACTTTAATATTCAGACTCTCGTTACAAAACAACCTGTGAGTGGAGTTAAATGTATTTTAACAGCAACTACTACTGGAGAAAGTATTGTGAATCTAACCACAGATAATGATGGAATAGCAACCTTACGATGGTTGAATTCTACAGGAATTAATGGAAATTATTCAATACAGCTTGAATTCTTCGGAATTTCACGATTGTTTAATATGAGTAGTATTACTCAAACCTTGGTCATTGAAGCTAATTTTACAGTTTCAGTTAAAGATCAATTTAACATTTACGTTGAAGTTTCATTGGAAAACTATGAAACTGAACTGATCTCCCTAAACCCTACAAAATATATTTCTTTGGAATGGGGATCTCAGTTGAGACTGAGAATATTATTTAACGTGAGTAAAGCAGTAGGAGCAGAACAGTTATTGGGTCCTGCTTATAGCGATATAATGAGCTATAAAATCTTTAAAGGTGCAGTTCTTATTCACTCTGGAACTATGGGCAGTGAAAGTGGATATATAGGAACTCACTATTCACTCATCGAGACAACAGAATTAGAAAGTGATACAACTTATTTGATATTCATTTCAGCCGAAAAGTCTGGTTACTCCATTCCTCAAGACTTACTCCTCCAATTGAATATATTGAAGAGTAATTTAATCTTAAATCAATCAGAAAATGATGATTCAATCGTCTCAGTTTATTGGTTAGATAATGTTGACTTATCCCTAAAAGCCTATGGAGAAATTACTGAAAACTTTATCACTGAAACCAAAATATTTCAAGATATTGATCATAGTTTCAGCTTCTTTTTATCTAATATTAATACTAACTGGAATTTATCACAGATTTCCTTCAACATTTATAATATCTCATGGAATGTTAATGCATCTGATATTTATTTGTCAATAATAGATCCCTATGGAATAAATAGAATATATAATACTTCGAATCATGATGGATGGGATTATAATCTTGGTATGTGGACCGGGATCATCATAGATCTGAATAAAGGAAGCCCAACTGGTGATAATAACTTCGAATTTGATATCAGTGGAACGTTTAATGGCACTATAGACGTCATTGCAGATACAACCTCTCTTAGAGATGATATTAATGTTCAATATTTCCAATACAATGTTTCAGATTCAATTTCAATTTTATCTGCTTCTGAAGGGTGGGCAATGAAAAATGTCAGTTTTATAATTCAAAATTGCTATTATACTTCTAACTGGAGTAACGTAGATTTAGCTCCTCTAACGAACTTAAATATAACTACGGTTGATGGATCCGCATATTCTCTTCGTTCTGGAGATAGTAATGGAAACGGGTTATTAATTATCGATGATAAAATTATCTATCCGGTTGATAATCAATTCTTATTTAGTGTTGAAAGTAATTCAGATATTATGTGTGATGTCGTAATTAAGGTTGAGTTTGTTCAAATTTTTTACCAGAATCAATATTTAGAAACTTCCAATAGAACAAATATGCAGCAAAATGTCCCTAATGGTGGAAGTTTTCAATTAAGTCTAAGTAATGAAGATTGGAATGAAGATTATGTAGTTATATTAGTTAATGGGATAAATAATGGCACTCATTACTTCAATCCGTCTCAATTAGCCATGAACATTACAATAGGAAGTCAGACTTACTCCATTAGTAATACACTTCCTGGACAAGGAATAATTTCATTAAATGAGTTTAATAAGGACTTATTATATACAGCGATAATTGAAACTAATAAACCTGTTAATTTTACACTTTCCTTTAAATTGAGTTATGTAAGGAGTATCGTCTATGAGACTTTAGGAACCATGAATTATTTCATCAGAGAATCTCCTGGCATATCTGGTATAGTTAACTATTATTTTAGTCTAAAGCATTATCTGCAAACAATTGATACCTCTATGATAGATGCGGGATATTATACTGTAAGATTTGAAATGTCTAAAGAAAATTATAATAATGCAATCAAGGATCTGGATATTATCGTTATGAAACGTTTAACTTTAATAAATGGTGATTCTAAAATTTTTAGAGAACTTGAATTCATTTATGTTAAAGATGAAATTTCCTTTTCATTCCTATATACGGATAATTTAACTGGTGTAAGGATTACAGATTTAACAACCCAGTATTATATGTGGGAGAAATATGATATTAATGGAAATGTTACTGCAAATGGTGATGGAGTATTAATACAAGAAGTTGATGATTCTCTTGTTTTAGATTTCGATTCTGAACTTAGAACTGTCGGAGATTATCTATTAATTGTTACTTTAGAAAAAGATAATTATGAATATAAAAACGCTATGATTTTTCTAACAATTAGACCAAGATATCTCTCATATTCTCTAAGTAGCAATTTTAAAGATAATAAAATAAGTATTGTAAAAGGTAAAGTAGTACCAATACAAGTTAATTTAACTGATCCAACGAGAGGAGGCATTCCTCTTTTAAACGCAAGTGTGATACTAACCATTGAGGGTATTGATCATGAATTTACCGAATTAGCTAATGGTACTTATATCGTTAATTTCAACACAAATCATGTACAAGCCTTTTTTACTTCAAAAACACTTTCTGGTATTATAAATGTTACTAGAGAAGATTTCATTTCAGTAGAATTCTCCATTACTATTATAGTAGAAATGGAAGAAATTTTTCCTGGTATGCCATTATTTTACTTCTTAATATTAATTTTTAGTGTTCTTGCGATTGTGGGAAGTATTGTTGGTTATAGAATATATAAGCAAGCTAAGATCCCTACTTTCGTCAAAAATGTAAGAGAGATACAAAAGGAAATTAAAAAGGGAAAGAATATTTCAGAATCATTGTTATATTATCCAAAAGAAATTTTTGTTGGAGAATTATTAAGAGATAAATGGAATTCCATTGGACTTTCACTGGGAGAAATCTTAGGTATAGAAATTAAAAAGAGTAAGAGATTGGATGGGAGTATATATAATAAACCTGAGAAGACTCACGATTTTAATCCATTGGGATTAGTGTTGATGAGATGGGATGAAAGAATAGGAGTAGAGTCATTAGAAAAATATCCTCAAGACGTAAATGTTTCTGATAAAACTTTATTGCAAGTCTATGGAATACATGAATATAGTGGTGAAAAAGGAGCAATTACATTGATAAGGGGATCGTTAAATATTTTATCTTATTACACAGGTCCAGAATCAGGGTATTATATTATCTTGATCTTACATTTAGATGATGATCCCGACATGTATGAAGAGGCAATGGCAAATATCGCACAAATATTACTACAAAACCTTGAAGATGATGCCTATTTAAAGATGATTCCTTCACTTTTTCAACGTTTATCCATTTTTCCATCTCTGACATATGAGCAAAAACTTATCTTCTACTACCAGGATAATATTAAACAAATGATTATAAATATTTTAAGAGATTATGGAGTCATTACTAAATCGGAATTGAATATTTGGGTGAAAGACCAAGATTTAGAGAAATTGGTTGACATAGAAGCAATTTTAGCTGACCTTGTTAAGATAGATTTGATCAAATTGGCTTCAGTAAAAGGAGTTCCATCAGAACTGATATTTTTCACCAAGGATATTTTTATGTTAAGAATACCACCAGATAGTCTATATCAAGATCCAGAGAGTCATGGTTTGCCTAAAGAGGCTATTAAAATGTATCGAAACGAAATTCAGAAATTTTTTAGTGAATATCGTCCAACCGAAGAAGATAATCTTAGTCTCCTTGATATTTTAATTGACCCAGAAGTGTATCAAACATTACGTCTACTAAGAAAAGCTATTGTAACAATGAAAGATTTTGAAAAATTAAAGAATAAAGGTGTTAGTGATATTTATAAAGTATTGAAAAACCTATATGACAATAAAATGATAAGGATCTTCAAAGATCAGAATGAAACGGAATATTATGCACTCATAACCGACTTTTACATTGATCTTATATTTCCAAAATACCTTTTAAGAATTATAAAGACATCATTTGAACAAAAATCTAAAACAGATAAAGTACTATTAGAATATCTTAATTTACTTGAAGAAACATACACAAGCCAAAAATCAAAAAAATAAATTCCTTACTTTTTTCATCTTAATCCTTTTTCTTCTAGTTTTTACTTTTTACTAACAAAATTTATAATTTTTTATTTCTGATAATTGTTCTATCTTAAGTCTAATTGCTCTAAATTCTTTAAATTTCATTGAAAATAAGATTTATGTTTGATTCACTCTAAATTTTCTATTTTAAAATAGTCAACAGTAATAGTGCTCTTTGTCTCAATTATATCTCCGGTAATCAACACTTTTTTATCAAGAAATTTATGCAATTCAGGATCTTTTTCCCACATGTGAGTTTTTTTCCTTACCAAGACTTCTGTCCATCTATTTTTATAATCATCCAAAGGTTTTATGAAATATGTAGGACCTTCCGATCGTGTTCCTTTTCCTTGTATCATAGCAAAGAGAATTCCTCTTATTTCACCCATAATATAAGCTCATATGATTATTTATTTTTGTTTTGAAAGGTATCTGATTTTTACCAGTAGATCTCGAAGTTCCATTTTATCATTATCAGGTGTAATATATTTCTTTTTTACTCCTTCTGAAAGAGGAATTGCTTTAATTTTATTTCCTTGAAGAGAGACCATATTCCCAAATTTGCCTTCTAAAACAAGTTTCATTGCTGCTAACCCAAATCTTAGTCCTAAAATCCTATCAAACGAATTAGGTGGACCAGCTCGCATAGTATGGCCAAGAACTACGCTTCGACACTCAAACTCAACCCCATTTTTCTGAAATTCTTGTTTTAAATCATCTCTTA
>JAHQWY010000211.1 GCA_029856445.1 Promethearchaeia archaeon | reverse complement strand
TGCTTGAGGGGTAACGTTCACAAACTCAGTTATGTTAGCAATAGTTGAGCTTATGGTTGCTGTGAAATTATATTCTCCTTCGATAATGTCAGTAAATAAGACAGAACCATTGTCATTAGTAATATCGCTCTTAATTAAATCGATATTTTGATAAATAGAAATGGTTATATTTGATAAGAGGTTACCATATAAATCTACAGCGTTGATTTGAGCATCAACAAATAATATCGGTTTTGAATGCTCCTCATCACTTACATTATAAAAAGTATTAGGACTGTATTGATTATTGTATTCCGTAGCAATCCATCCATCAGATCTTGATACACTTGAAACGCGAAATTCATCTAAAAATCCTTTAAAACTGTTAAATCTACCTAAATAAAAACTGCTTGAATCTGCGATTAACGGAAATCCCCCAATATAATAACTACTACTGAACTCACCATCCGCATAAGCTCTTAAATAATTACCATCATATGAATATGTGATATATGCCCATTGTTGCCGATAAACTGCTACATTTAAGTATGTTGTTCCAACAGTGTCAAATTCAATATCAGCTTGATATCTTCCCTCTCCTGCTGGTAAAAAATTTTGCCGCCAAAGTCGGGACATCCTAATAGAAGATGTTTTAGAAAAAACATAGCGATCTGTCATTGCTTCCCATTCTAAATCAGAAGCATAATTCGGAAAAACCCAAAAAGAAAATGTAAACATATTATCGCCATCAAAGAATTCTGATCCTCTATCTATAATGATTCTATTATCTCCTGTACCTGAGAAAGACCTTGCTCCGTCAATTTGTCCTGAATCTAAAAATTGAGTACCAAATGGAGACCCATTATAACCATTTAGAGTTGAATCATTGATGTAATAACCAGATCCAGATTGTTCGTTAAGATGCCATACTGACTGATATCCCACCCATACACCTTCTGGATTTTGACAAGAGCTCATACTATTATTCCCATAGTGCATTATAATGCTTGTATTAACTACTGTTGATAAAAATGGAATACGAACCCATGCAATTAATTGTGCTTGTGAACTACTATAAGTCTGATTAAAGAGTTCTATTTGATGATCCAACCATTGACCATCCAAGGAAAAAGCAATGTCATCACCATCATTTTGCACATCGAACCGTAAATCTTCGTCAAGAATGGAGATTAAAATTGGAAAATTCATATGGCTGCCAGTACCATCGATTTTTGTGTGATCAATTGTAATAACCTTATGATAATCAAAATCAAGCGCATTTGGAGGGTCTTCATTTAATATATTTTCCTCTCCAACTGTACCGAATGATGTTGGGTCCTTTTGATTATCATATTCAGTTTTTAACCAATCATCCGATCTTATAATTGATGAGATCCTTACCTCATCAATGATAGCATCTATTGGTCTATCTCCTGTAGGACTATTCCCAATGGTTATTGGCCAACTATTTTCACGCAATGGTCCGGTTTTGCTTTGTGTAAGAACTGTATTTCCATCTAAAGCAAGATAGATATTAGAACCATCATATTTTATAGTCATTAGATACCAAGTATCAGTTACGAGATAGCCGGCTGGATCTGTAGCTTCCACGGTAGTTGTTCCAGTACCATCACTTATTCCTGTTTTTATTCTTCCTCTTAAATTATAGGGACCACCTGTTCCCATGTCATATGTTCCGAGCATCCAAACATGATATTCTGTCCCATCACTTGTCCCTGAATTTTTTGATAAAACACGAGCATCACTATATCCCGACCAAACTGAATCGAAAGATTCGTATTTTACCCAAGATTGAATCGTTATTTTATACCCAGAGACACTCCATGTGCCGATATTGATGTTATCACTTCCATCATCATGTTCAAAATCCTGACCATCACCTATAATACCTGGAGCATCTACTGAACCTGTATTCGTTCCGTCTCTATTATTGGAAGTGGAATCTAAAAAATCATCATCCAAATGATATACTGCTGCATAACCACTGTCCCAAACACCCTCAGGATCTTCTCGAGAGCTCATTGTTGAATTCCCGTAAAACATTGTAATTACAGTATCTTTTATAGTATATAAATAAGGTATCTGAACCCAAACTATTAGTTCTGCATGTGTTGTATTATATGTTTGATCGAAGAGTAATATATCATGATCCAACCAATCCCCATCAACAGCAAAGGCTATATCATCCCCATCTGGTTGGGCATGATACCTTAAATTTTCATCAGTAAATGAAAATAAAAATGGGAAATTAGTATGGATTCCAGTTCCAGTTACTTCACTTTGATCAATTGTAATAAATTTATAATAAGCAAAATAATTAGCATTTGGAGGTTCCCACACTACTTCTTGTTCTGCACCGATGGTATAAAAACTACCAGGATTATATTGGTTATTGAATTCTGTTGCATACCAACCAGCTGAACGAGCATTTGAAGATATCCTAAATTCTTCTATGAAGGCTCCAATAGGATCAGTATGATCTGTGTCAGAACCAAGATTAAAACCTGTCCAACTAGAAGAAGTTCCTAAAGCTTCCGCATCATAATCATCTTCAATAAGAGTTCCATTAAGATAATGTTTTTGACGTCCAACTGATTCGCCTTGCCATGTCATAACAAAATGATAATATTGATCCAACCAAGCATCAAATGTACTTGCAGTTGAACTTACATTACCCAAATTGTTTCGAATCCTAGTAGTAATTATGTTGCTTTCAGGTAAGCGCAAATCTGGATAACTCCATCTTGCCGTAAAATATCGTTGATAAGCATTAAATAATTGAGGACTAAACGACATTTCAAGTGAAAGAGAGGAGGATGGATTCGAAAAACCAGATGTTATTTCAAGGTATTGAGTATTCACATTACCAAATTCTATTGCTTTCCCATAAATACCATCGACAAGATCTCCAGAAACAAAACCAGATCCAGGAGTTAAATCATAGTTATTAGCTGTACTATCTAAAACAGATGAAGTGCTAGGATTTTGATTCATATGGTAAACTGCTTCATAATTACTGTCCCATACTCCCTGTGGGTTTTGTCTCGAGGTCATGGTATTATTACCATAATACATTCGGATATTGGTATCAATACTAACAGATAACGCTGGAATCCTCATCCAAACAACTAGTCTAGCATGTGTTGGACTATATGTTTGGTTAAAAACTTCAATTTCATGATCTAGCCAAACATTATTTAATGAAAATCCGATATCATCTCCATCAGATTGAACATCAAAACGTAGGTCTGTATCATAAATAGATAATAGAAAAGGAAAATTAATATGACCAGAGGTTCCTGATACCTGATTATGATCAATGGTTATAACTTTATAGTAATTGAAATAGTGTGCATTAAAAGGAGCACTTATTTTTGGAGACAATTCTGTTGTTTCATTGGTTTTATCCTCGATATACTCTGTTGAATCAGTGTTATATAAATTTGAAAACAACGGTGAGCTCATTATCAACGGGAAAATTAAAACTATTAACAGTAGACTTAAACCTTCAATTCTCTTTTTTATTGTTTTAATATGATTTCTACTTGTTTTCATTTTTGATCAAATTCTTGTTTAAAATAAGTTTATGTAAAATGTAAAACATGTAATTACAAGATAATAGTTAATTCGGATATTTATATTTAGAGTATTTATATAGCATCTGTTTTTAGGGATTTAAAGGTTGAAATTATAGAAAAAAAAAAAATTTTTTTATTGTGTTTTTTGTGACTTGAGATTGTAATAAGTATCTTCAAGGATATTAAGGTATTCAATTAATGCTTTCTTAACTTTCGATTTTTGTTCATAAGCATCTTTGATAGATCTCAGTAAATACTTTGGAAAAATGTAATCGATATAAAAATCAGAAATGAGCGCGTAATATTCATTCTTTTGATCATCTTGAAAAACTTTAATCATCTTATTATCCCAAAGTATCTTTAAAACACTATAAATATCATCAACACCTCTACTTCGGAGTTTCTGCAGGTCGTCTCTGGTGACAATTGCATTTCTAAGAACCTTTAAAGTTTCATAAACTTGAGGATTGATCAATATCTCAGCAATTTCTATATTATCCTCTTCTGTAGGACGATATGTCTGGAAAAATTTCTTAACCTCGTTAGGATATTCTTTAGCAAACTGAGAGGGTAAACCATAACTAGTAGGCTTTTCAAGTAATTTAAGAGGAGGTATTCTTGCCATAAAGATATCCTTTGTAAGAAAAATGAGCTCAGAAGGAATTTCCTTAATAGAACTCACTTTTAAAACTTCTAATTTGATCATTTCACTGAAAATTGTATCTAGATCAAAGAAACCCTTCGTTTGTTTATCTTTTAGCCAGATTATTAATTCTGATTTAACTGCTAATCCCTCATCTCTTAGTAGATTAAGAATTGATCGTTTGATTTTGTTTTGGTAAGTGAGTGCTAGAAATTGTTCATGATTTAATGAAGGATATAATGATAAACGCTGGAATAAAGAGGGTAACATTTGTAAATAAGTATCCTCTTCGATATATTCTAAAAGTATAGTTAATACATCAGCAATTCCACCTTCATAGAGATCAGGATCATCATCCAGATTTAAAAGTAAAAGTAAATAATACCCTTCTTCTGGTCCTGAATAATAGGATAAGATATTAGTGGCTTCAGCAGTTAATGTAATTATCCCTTTTTCTCCACTATATTCATGGGTGCTATATATTTGCATTAAAGTCTTTTCTGATATATTAATCTCTGAAGGATATTTTACTTTGATTTCAGTGCCTATTCTCTCATCCCATTTCATTAAAATTAATCCAATGGGTTTATTTTCATGTTCAACAGGAGGTTTAGAAATCTCTCTTTTTGAAATTTTTTGTTTCTTATCTTTTTCAAGAGTGATCCCAAATATTTCTTCTAAGGATAATCCAAGTTCATTCCAATCGCTATTCAATATTTCTCCAACAAATACTTCTTTTTCACGATAAATAAGTGATTCTGCGATTGATTTATCCCCTTTTATAGATTTCTTCATTTCTCTTACTTTTTTTACAAAAGAGGGTATTCTTGCATTTTGGATAACTCGATATCCAACTAAACTACCAACTAGTATGATTATAGCTGAAACTATTAATAGAAAGTAAAAAGTGGGTATCCCAGGGAAGATTTCTTCCATCTCTACAACAATCGTTATTTTAATCTCGACGGGATTATAATCAATTTTGGAAATTATAATTGTTCCTCTAAGTGTTTTTGAGGTAAAGAAAGCATCTATATTATTCGTTGGAAACTGAAGCGAGTAAGTCCCGTTCTCATTTTGCTCAAATTCATAGATTTGACTTCCAACTATCATTGTTACAGTCGCATTAATTAACCATGAATTGCTTTTTGTAGGATCTGTAAGACTTATTTCTATCATTACTTTCTTACCCTTAACCACATTAGTTTGACCATCTTGAAGATTTTTACTTAAAACATAATTAATATCTCTTTTTATGATTGTAAGAAGGATCATCCCATTCTTGTAATCATAATTATCCTTCTCTAACACAATAATGAGCAGATATTCTCCTACAGCTCTTGTTTCTGTGTTAAATTCCAATATATAGGTGTTATCGATAGCAGTAAATATATTACCAAGACCCGTTTCATTGACATTCCCATTCTGATCATAACTTTCCCAGATAAAATATTGACTATCAAGATTAGCGATATTAGTACCACTTATCTCATCAACATATATTAAACTGAAATTTACCGCATCCTTCACGTAAATAGTTGCTAATTTTCTAAAGAATTCAGAAGAACCATTGAGTAAAGTAGGACGATTTAAAACCGTTAATTTAAGATCTTTAGTAGTTCGCTGAAAATGATCTTTAACCATGGTGAATCTTACAGTATAATCATCAGCATCAAGTAGAGAAGTGTCAATTGTTTTTAGATAATATCCTAAATCTGAATCATATTGAACTGTTCCAAATACGGAAGCTGCTCCCACTATAGTGTAAGATAATTCCCCGATAATCTCATAGGAGGCAGATCGTGAATACACCACTGAAATTATCACACTAAAATTCACTGAGAAACCTGTATTAATGATTGCTCGAAATATTTGATTTTTATTAAAACCTGCGACTGAAAAACGTCCGGTTCCTGTTCCATAGTCTTCAATATTATATGTTTGGGTTCCAATTGTGATATTCATATTGACATCTGATGGAAAGTAATAATTTGAACCATCTCTAATTGCTTTAATCCATAAATATGCTTCTTGTTCAATCCAACTTGTTCCACTTACACCTATTTGAAAAGTGCCCCCATTACTAACTCCTAACTCTGTTTTTGTAAGATTGTAGGTTTCTAGAGCGTGAGTTTTATAAAATTCCTGAATATAGTCAACATATACGATTGCATCAAATATTACGTTAGGAAAACTCTCAATTGTAAAGAGGAATTGATTTCCTATAGGATAAATAATTCTATCATCTATGGTTAAAATACCAGTCCCATCTGAATCGCCGTAATCCAGT
>JAHQWY010000210.1 GCA_029856445.1 Promethearchaeia archaeon | reverse complement strand
GAATTAAAATGTGAAATTTTAATCATTGGAGCAGGTCCAGCTGGATTAAGTGCAGGGATCTATTGTGCCCGAGCGAATAGAGATGTAATTATTCTTGAAGGAAAAGAATTGCCAGCATTGGGACAGGCAAAAGAAATACAAAATTGGCCTGGAGAAACTGATATTAAGGGAAAACATCTTTTAAAGAAATTTAGGGCTCATACTGAGAGTTATTCAGAAAACATTAAAATTATTAAAGGTGACGTAATCTCACTAATGCTTGGAATGGGTGTAAACAGAACATCAACCAGGACAGCAAATATCACCTCTGATGTTGTTATTATTGCAACTGGTAGAGGTACACGAAAAGAAATAATAAAAGGAGAAGATAAACTACTGGGATTTGGAGTTTCGTATAGCGTTTTAAGTGATGGGCCCACGTATAAAGAAAAAGTTGTGTATTTATTCGGTAAAGACGATGAAATGTTAGAAGATGCTTTAGTTCTTCAACAAATGGGATGTTTGGTACGAATAATTACAAGTGTTAGAATTGAAGATTTTTCTGAAAAGGTATACCAAGTACAAGATGCTGGAATTGAAGTTTTTGAAAATATGGAGATAATTGAAGCTGTTCCTAATTCCGATGGAATGATTCAAAAAATATTATGCAAATCTAATATTTCTGATTCTGAAGAGATTGAAGATATAAAGGAATTTGAATTAAGTTGTTTGTTTATTTTGTCTCATATTTCCTCAAATTCAATTTTCAAAAAAGCGGGAGTAGATTTAGATGATATGGGAAATATTATAGTTGATGAGGAACAAAAAACAAATCTTAAAGGAGTATATGCTGCTGGGGATTGCACAGGGGGTGTTTTTCAGGTAGTTTTTGCTACAGCTGAAGGTTCACGAGCGGGAATTAATGCTTGTAAATATCTTAGGCAACTAAAGAAGGAATAAAATAATGTCTATATTATAGTAAAAAAAAATTTATACATTTTACAGAATTAATATATATATTTTAAAGAAGCCGCAAACAGAAGGAGATATAATTTGTCTGACAAACGTGAATTTGATTTAATTATTATTGGTGGTGGACCAGCTGGATTGACAGCTGCTATTTATGGTGGAAGAATGGGTTTAAAAACAGCTGTTTATGAGAATAAAGGATTTGGAGGTTTAGCCGGGACAGCTCCAAAGATTGAAAATTATCCTGGGTTTAGAAGTATTAATGGTCTTGAATTAACAGAAAAAATGAGGGAGCAGGCTGAAAGTTGGGGTGCTACTCTTTTTTATGAAGAAGTTTTAGCAATAAATCCAAAAGAAATGACCATTTCTACTTATGGGGGAAAAACAAAAGCAAAAGCAATTATAATTGCAACTGGTTCAAAACATTTGTCACTTGGGTTACCGAATGAATTTCAATTAGTGGGTAATGGAATTTCTTACTGTGCCACGTGTGATGGTCCGTTATTTCGGGATCAGGATGTTGCTGCGGTTGGTGGGGGTAATGCTGCAGGACTAGAAGTAATTTATCTATCTAATGTTGCAAAAAAAGTTTACCTCATTCATAGACGCCATTGTATGAGAGCAGAAGCATGTATAGTAGATGAGGTTGATTCGTTAGAAAATGTTGTTCCTATGTATAATTGCGTTATCGAAGAAGCTATAACAAAAGATGACAAATTAGGTGCGTTAAAAATTAAAAATATCGAGACTGGTGAAATATCTAAAATAGACGTAAACGCCCTCTTCATAGCAATAGGCGTTGAACCCCAGAGTGATTTAGCTAAAAAGGCAGGAATAAAACTTGATGATGATAACTGTATTAAAGTTAATAGAGATCAAGAGACTAATATTCCTGGTATATATGCTGCTGGAGATGTAACTGGTGGAATAAGACAAATTACAACTGCGGTAGGGGAAGGTACAACAGCAGCAATGAATGCTTATCTTTATATCAAACAGGGTTGGTATGGGGATGGCATTTAATTCTCGAATTTTAAGATCTTAGTTATAATTTAGATATATCAAATAATTGAAAAGGATCGAAACTGCAACTTTCTTCTGAAGCTATTTTTTGGGTTAACAGATTGCGGATTAATGGAAGAGAGGAGTAGAAGGTCATAATTTTTGTTTTATATATTATTAGGATATTATCCAGATTCATATTTTTTTTCAACCCATTGTGTCTTAATAATTCATTTAGAGTCATGAATAGTTATGTTAAGTACTGAGTTGGACAAACTGGTGAAAATTACTTTAATTGGCTCCCCAGCAGTTGGAAAAACTACCATAATTAAACTTTTATCAGAAAATACATTGGATCGTTTTTATATTCCAACTCATGGATTAGATTTAAAATCTGTAAAATTTGATGATTATTATTTAAGACTGTGGGATTTAGGAGGTCAGAATAGTTACTTAAGAACTTATTCAAAAGACTATTTACTTGGATCTGATATCATTTTTGTGGTTACGGACTCTACTCCTCGAAATGTATTAAACTCGAGAGAATTGATTAATTATGCATGTCACTTTGTAGGTAAAGAATGCCCTATTATAGCAATAGCAAATAAACAAGATTTGCAGGATGGTCGAATGGAGGCTAATAGGGTTGAGGATCTTCTACATGTGAAAACTTATGGATTAACGGCAATTGATCCAGCAGAACGATTAAAACTACTGAATATAATAAAAAATGAATTAGAAAAAATCGCAATTAGGAGGGGATTAAAGAAATGAATTTTAATGAACAGGAGTTATTTGGGGCCGCTTTGATTGGATTTGATATGATAGATGGCCCTTTTCTTAAATGGAAAAAGGAATGTAATAAAACAAATAATATGGTAAATTTAGATGATTTTGCAATGAATTTTTATCTAGCATTTCGAGGTGGAAACGCTTCAGGGAAAAAACCACGAGCTATTTTATATGATAATTTTTATATAGTAGCTTTTCCCCGAGATCTCGAATTATGTTGCTTGTTCTGTACACCTCAAAATATCGATGAAAATATTAAACAATTGAACAAGGTGGCATTTAGAATTATTACAGAGATGGAGGTCACAGAAGAAGTTGAATCTGAAGAACAAGATGAATCTGACGATAATACTGTAGAAGAAATAAAGAGGTTGATTCCTAATTTATTATCAGAAAATAAAATGACGACTCCTGAATTGAGAAGATATTTTAAACTAAGTAACTCTCAAATATGGAAAATAATGTCTGAGTTAGAGAATTCAAAGAAAATTAAACGAGCAGAAAAAAAAGGCAGAGCTCAACTTTGGACTGCGTTTTAAAATTTATTGTTTTTCCATTTTTTTATTTTTTTTATTTTATCTTGTCCTGTGAACCCAACCTTTCTCCTTAGTATACAGACGAGAAAACATAATATAGCATATATCAGGCAATTCTTTATCTAGATTGTGCACTGTAATATATCGAAGAATATGATTTAATACAAATATACCAATAAATTCTACATGATAACTCCCTAAGTTTTTTGCTAATCTTTGACCTTGGAACTTTATATCCAAACCCTCTTCTTTATCCCATATAATTTCTGTGAAGACTTCTGGAAAGATTTCTTTTTTAATTCTCCACCCATTAACAATTTTCCATACTTTAGCTCCAAGAAAACTCTCAAGTTCCTTTTGGTCTTTTTCTTGTAAAAATTTGAACGGTTCTCCTCTTTGCACCAATACTTTTTTCATTAAATCTGATTGTGTGTCATAATTTTTTTCAAAGGGTTCTTCTCCCTTTAGCTTTCTTTCAAGTAAATCCATAACAATATCGATGTAAGTTGCACTGTCCTCACCAGGTACCCAAGTAACATATTTTCCTGAGAAATAAAACTTAAATTCTGCTTCAATTCCATCTCCAAATTCATCACCAAAATAAGAAAATGCCATGTGAATATTTACTTCAGGAAACATTTCAATAGAAATAGTCCAATTCTCACTAAAACCGATGTTTTCAATAATTCCTCCCAATTCATTATTAATGATATTCTCAAGAGCTTTAATATCAACATTTATGAAATTTGAGATTTTAGATTTGCTAATATCTTCTAACTCCTTCTCATGAGGACCTCGTACTCCCGTAGCGTCAATTTGACCAATTGTCATGAATTGTCTTTTTTCGGAAGGCATGTAAAATAGGTCACATCACTAACTATTAATAACTAAGGTTATGTTTCTTTTTTTTTGAATTTTGCTATGAAAAATCCTTGAGTGTGTTGAATTGAAGGGAATAATCTACCGACTCCTGGCAATATAGAACCTTCAATATTATAACTTGGAGAGAACCACTTTGGCAAGTTTTGGGGCTCAAGATAATCTTGAAAATTCATGATTATATATTCTCCTTCTTCTGGATATAAACTACATGTAGAATATACAATGATTCCGTTCGGTTTTAACAGTTTTAAAGCATTTTTGAATAATTTCTTTTGTAATAACGTGTTTTGATGTAGAAAATTTTCATTTTGTCGCCATTTTAGTTCGGGATTTGATAGGAAAGAGCCATTCCCTGTACAAGGAGCATCCAATAGTATACGATCAAAGATATTTTGAGATCTTAATGGAAAAATTATACTATCAGTAGTTAAAATATGTGTATTCTGAACACTCAAATGATGGAGTAAGTCCTTCATTATAATTGTACGCTGATTGAGAAATTCTCCCGCGATTATACGCCCTTTATTATCCATATGTTGAGCAATTAAACTTGTTTTCATCCCCGGAGCAGCACACATATCACAGATAAATTCCCCTGGTTGAGGAGATAATACTTCAATTACAGCAGCTGAAGCTTTATCTTGAAAAATAATATGACCTTCTTGATAAATGGAGCTTTTTAATATATTATTTTTCATAGTGGTTGGAATAGTAAGTAAATCTTCAATATGCGGATCCTTATTATAGGCAATTTTTCTCTTGTCAAATTCGGTTTTAATGATCATATTTATATTGTGATTTTGGTTCGTTTTAAGAAGTTTATTAATCCGTACGAAGGTTTTATCATCCCCAACTACACCATTCATAACTTGAATATTGTCCTTAATAAAATCTAAGGTCATTACAGGTAAAAGATGATTTATCATAAAACTGGGAATAGCCTTACTTATACTTAGCTTTTCCTCCAAATTTTTTCTTTTTAGAGCTTCTTCCCATGAAAAATTTCTTAGATTTGATAAAAATTTTCTATTAATATTCTTGACTTCTTTAAAGATAGTTTTATCAGAGCTTTTTTCCCATAATACCCTATATGTTATATATAAGTAAAGTGCTAGTTGATTTGGAGTGGCTTTAACAGTATTAGGATGCGCTCTCTTAGTTATGAAATTAACTTTATTCCAATATCTCAGTATTTCATTATAATAATGAACGATATAGGAGTTTTTTCTAGATAATTTCAAAGTAGAACTCCATTCTCCTTTTATGAATTTGACAAGAAGATTCAAAAGTTCAGCGTGATCATTGTTTAGAATATTAATTAACCTCTTTCTAAAAAAAAATAATCTAACTAATATTTTCTGTCAATACTAATAAGAAATAAGAAAAAAAAAATTATTTAAATTTACTGTAATTCTGCTGGTATTATTAGTCCTTTTCTTTTTAACGAAATAATTGTACTAATAATCTCATCCCTCGAGGCTTTTCTCCCTGCCAAACCAAAGTTTAAAAGACTTGATACAAAAAAGAATTTTCTCTCTTTCTGAATTTGCTCAGCTACTTCTGTAAGATCTTTTTCCAATCCCTTTAGTTTTACTACACCATAATGTTTTCCCAGTTGAAGTGGATATACTAGGGAAATGTTAAAGAATCTTTCGATCAAATCATCAGTTGCTCTGAATGGGGTAATATCACCAACAAAGTTCTTAAGAGTAGGTTCAAATCTTTTCTCAAATGCAGTTGTAAAAGCTATTTGACTTTCTTTTAATTGTTCCGAAGGAATACCATCAAGTATCAGGGCTACTCGAATATAATTACCATCAGTGATAATTATTTTAAAATCATAATAATCCATTTCAAATCCTTTACCTATTGAAGCTCCCTCTTTTTCCTTTTTAATCTCTGATCTAAACTGTGATATTGCTTGTAAAAATCCTGATATTAAATCAGTATCAATTCCTTCCAAAGAAATTTGCTTGTCATAGATTGAAACCCCTCCATTTTTATCAATAATCATAATATAAGCTATTTTTAATAGATCATCTAGTATATTTGCCTCTCCTGCCCAAATTCTCCTTTGTCTCGAATGTCTAACATGACGTACAGATATAAATGTTATAGCTGCAGCTAAACCAGCTATTATATAAGGTAAATAACGCATGAATGTATCCATGAAAAGTGTAAACTCCGATACAACTTTAATATATCCTGAAACGATTTCCGCGCTCGCGTACATGCCTTCTTCAACAAATCTCACTCGAACGGAATATCTACTACCCGTTTTTGAGAATTTTAAAGAAGCTGTTGCTATTCCCTCATCATTAGTTGCAGCAGTAGATTCATATAATGTTATATTATTAGAATTCAATACTTCAAAGATTATTTCA
>JAHQWY010000209.1 GCA_029856445.1 Promethearchaeia archaeon | reverse complement strand
ATTTTAAAAGAACATACTAATCATATAAAGAATACAACAGATACTCTTCAAACCAGCATAAAAGCGACTGTAGATGATAGGCACCGAACTTTAACTAATCAATCAAATGAATTTAAAAGCATGACACTCACTTTAATTGATAATCTACTCGAACATGCAAACAGATTCACTGACTTTTCTGAAGATATGGCTAAAAAAGGCTTTTTCTGGATGGGAAAGAAGAAAAAATATAAAGCGCGCCATGAAACTACTATTCAAAATATTTTGAAATTTACAAAACCTATGAAAGAGGAGTTCTCAAACACAACTGAAGAATACATTACTAACACAAGAAATACAACAGATCAGCTTAAATCTGATGTGACAGATATTATGGTAAATGAAAATAATACCTTAGCTTCAGAAACTAATGATCTTGATTTTAAAGCCCAAGAAACTATAGATGCTCAATTAGAAAATTTAGCAACTGATTTAGCTGGTGAAGTTGATGATACATTACAAACTGGTGTTAAAGATTGTTCTGATACTAATATAAAATTAAAGGATTCGTTAGAAAGTTCGTTAAAACAGCATCATAGACAATATGAGGATGGAATTAATATACATAAAGATAATAGTTTACGACATTACACAGATTTTGACTCTGAAGTTAAAAGTATCAAGGAAAATTGGGTAAGAGAAGTAGATTCTAAATTCTCTGAAGGAAAGCGTGATGGTTCCGATAGAATTGACAGTGAAATCAGATTATGGAATGCTGAAGCAAAGGATATGGATAATAGCTTGTCGAGCATGCTTGCGGATCATAAAACAAAATATGAACAGAATGCGAAGACTCTTCAAAATAGCTTATCTAACACCACTCGAGACACTATTCAGAATGTTAAAGACGCAATCGCAGATTTTACACTACAATTCATGAATTCCATCGATGATGCCACCGAACTTGGTGAAACTAATGAAGATAAATTAAAAGATGTTCACAATGCTTCAAGTTCAATTCCAGAAATATCAAGGGTTTCTACGTGGCAAGTTGTTGGAAGAGATGCAATGATCGCCGTAATGAAAGATGCGATATATAGAGTTAAATCTTCAATTATCATTGTTACTCCTGTCGTAGTTCCTGAGATTCTACAGGTCATTTCTGAATATGCATTCCAAAAGAAAGCTGCTAGATTCATGGTCACCTCACATTTTGATTTATCTACTTACGGAGGAATTATTAATAAGATGAAACAGCTAGGAAATATACAATTTCGGCAATTGCAAAAGGCAGCAGATTTTTATGCGTTAACCCGTGATGCTGAAGAGGTTATAATATGCCCACATTCAGATAAAGAAGAAGAGATGATAGCTGTTGTCTCTAATCAAGCGGCATATTCGGTACTTTACTCACAATTTATAGGTCCAATCTTTCAAGCAAATAGTCGGCCAATTAAGTAGTGTTAAGCTAAATAAACTAACAGAAAACAACAATTCAGAGAGTAATCAAGAATCTGTAGAACTCTGACGTCTTTTCAAAATAAATAAGATTTTTTAATTTTTACTATTTTTATTTCTCTCTTTTTAATATTATTAACTAATAAATTTTAAAAAAAAAAGAATAATTATATTTTTTGAAATTGATTGATTTTTATAGTGCTTTTAAGCCTTTGTCAATTTCTTCAAGTTGCTCCTTGGTAAATTGTCCAGGAGCCATTGACTCAGAATATTCTTGAATTTGGCGCAATGAAAAGCCCATAGCCATTTGAGCTTGAGGACTTTCAATAAGTTGTGCCATTCCTGGAAGGCTCTTTAGGAATTTTTCAGATACTGGGTCATCTAAAAGCTCCCCTAAGGTCATGTCGACGTTATATTTATCTGGCATTTTTAACAATCTCCTTTTTTTTTGATAATATTAAAGTAAGACTTTAATGGTTGTATTTAATTTGTTAATAGATATAAATTTTGTTTAAAAATTGTGTCAAAAAATTAATACGGTTTTTTTTTTATTTCCAAAAACTTTAAGAAACGTTCGTTCTTGAATTAGTATTAAATATTTAGACGATGTATGACTATTTTCATTTAGTTTTATTTAGATAAAATTAGTAATATGGTACAAAATGGGAAAAATCTCTAATAAACGAGTCGAATTAATGACTCCTTTAAAGAATTATAAATCATTGAATGCAGTTTTAGGTAAAGCTGATGCTGTATATTTTGGTGTTGAATCTTTTAACATGAGGATGTATAGCGATAATTTTAGACTAGATGACCTAAATAAGATTGTAAAAACTTGCCACAATAATAATATCTATGCATATCTGGCTACAAATATCGTCATCTATGAAAATGAATTCCATTTTTTAGATAACGTTTTAGATAAAGCTGTAGAAGCAGAAATTGATGCTGTAATTATTCATGATATTGGTGCTATTCATCTAACAAAAGAAAAAGGATTAAATTTCCATATTTCTACTCAAGCAAATATTTCTAATTCCTATGCGGCACTATTCTATGAATCGTTAGGAGCCCAAAGGTTAATTCTTGCTCGAGAATTATCGCTAGAGCAAATAAAAGAAATAAAAGACAAGGTATATAAAGCTGAAATTGAATGTTTCATTCATGGTGCTCAATGTACTTCAATATCAGGACGATGCTATTTTTCTGCCGAAATTTGTCAGTCCCAAGATTACTCAGCTAATAGAGGAAAATGCGTTCAGCCATGTAGAAGAAAATGGAGAGTTATTGATGAACAAAATAATGATTTGTTATATGATGGTGTTTTCTTCCTTAATACGAAAGATCTCTGTATGATAGAATATATTCCTCAATTGATTGAAGCTAAAATTGACGCATTTAAAATCGAAGGTCGGATGAGAGATCCGATTTATATTGAAGAAGCAACCTCTTGCTATAAAGAGGCGATTGATGCATATTATGAAAATGAATTCTCAGAAGATAAGATTCAAAATTGGCTAAATCGTTTAAATAAAGTATATAATCGAGGTTTTTCTACAGGATTTTATTTTGGGTTGCCAAAGGGTACAGAAATTCAAAGAGAATTTGATGGAAACATCTCAGACTTTAAAAAAGTTGAAATCGGTAAGGTTTTAAACTATTATCCTGATAAAAAGGCAGCTAAAATTCTTTTATCATCAGGTAAACTTAAGTTAAAAGATGAAATCTTTATCATAGGTACTCATACAAACACATATCTAAGACAAGAAATTAAGTCGATTCAAATAAAACAAAAGCAAAATTTAACTGAAACTCCTTTAATCTCATCTAAGAAGGAAAGGATCACTGTTGGGATCACAGTTGATACACAAGTTAAGAAAAATGATAAAATTTTCAAATTAGAGCAATTATAAAATCTGATTTTTGTTCTCTTTTTGAAAAAGCTGGATAATTGTAACTGTGTTTAGTAATTTTGAAAAATCAGAAGATTCAGGTCCATCAATCTTGTTGTTCCAGCCAAAAAGCATTTTAGCTGATTTACTATGCTTTGTAACATACCACCTTATAATTTTTAGCTTATCATTTTCATTCGACATAAACTTCACTCTTGCAGGGAATGTGTGAAATCCATGTCTAACCCAAACTGAATCTGGATTTGCTCGAATGTTTTTTAACCATCCTGAATTTTCTCCTCTTCCTGAGAAAATGGTCATGATACCATCTATCCAATGATATTCTAAAGGCGTTCTGCATTTTTTTCCTGTTTTTCTACCTATTGACGTTAGAATAAGAAAAATCCTTCCAAATCCTAAAAGAGGCATAATTCTTAATCTATATAAAGGGATAACAAGATATTTATTCAATCTTTTATACTTTTTTAATATTTTTAACCTAATTATTTCATCTGGATGATTCATATTATAAAGTGCTGATCCGGTTCTTGGTAATAATTCATCACCGATTTTGTTTTTATTATTAATCATAACTCAGTTCTTATCAAATCAAGTAACTAAATTCCATATTATTAAGAAAATTTTAGTAAGGATAAAGTGAGAGCTAAAAAAAATTTAATATATGTAGCCTTTTTGACTGCCTAATCCCACGTTGCTTTTGTTACTGAATTATCATCATCTTCTGTGTGAATTCTTTTTAAGTCGATATCTTGATAACCTGGAAGAACACCAAGCATCCTTCTCATTGCAAATTTAACATCTTTTGCAGATGCAATAAATCTTCCTACGATCAAAATATCCGCTCCTGCATCTAAAGCATAAGCTGCTGAACTAGGTTCAATTCCACCTGCTACTGCAACAAGTACTCGGTCTTTCCCTGAAGCTTTCTTTTTACTAGCATATAATTCCTTGATTTTTGGAGCTAATGCCCATCTCTGTTTTTGTTGGGCATCAGGGGATTTATCTCCCCCAGTAGACTGTTCTACATCAATTCCTCTATGTATAATAACAACATCAGGGATTTGTTTTAAGGAATTTAATTTCTCAATAGGGTTTTGAACTTCCATAGTATCAACAAAAGCATGAATTCCAAGTCTTTGTGCTTCTAAAATAAATTTGTCAAGTGAGGCTGTAGCAGCTAAACCACTTGCTACAACACCGTCAGCGGTTGCATCAAAAGCAAAGTCAACTTCTAATTTTCCAACATCCAAAGTCTTTAAATCAGCTACTATAAACTTTTCTCTAGCAGCTTCTCTAATTTGTTTAATCGATTCGACACCGTATTTCTTAAGAAATGGTGTACCAACTTCTAATATAATTCTGTCACTTTTTGGTAATTCTTTAACAACCTTTATTTGCTTTTCCAGAGCAGGATGATCCAATGCAACTTGAATATAAGGAGGTCTCCATAATCTAGGAACTCTAATCCCTGCAACAGGGTGTTTTGCACGATCTTTATCGTAAAAAATCTTTTCAATTGGAGGATATCCTCTTAATGCTCTCTGAATCGCCAATTTTGTTGCTCCATAATTATATTGATATATTTTTCTATAATCTTTGGCTGCTGGATGGATAAAAACACTAACAATTATAACCCACTCATCGACTTTATTTAAAGGAATTAAACCTTCTTCAACGGCGTCTGCAATCCCTTTCGCTACTGCTGCTTGAGCAGGACCAAATATTTTATTAGCATCTTCTAAATCGGCAACTGTTACCTTAGGTACAATTAGTGAGACAGGTTTCGACAATAAATTAGGACGAATGGCTCCAAGAAGACCACCGTGACCTTTTGAAGGAGTACTTAAAGCATTTGCGAAGGAAATTCCTACAGGCCCATCCTTTGAACCAATTATCAAATCCACATGAGCTAGATCATTACCCTCTCCTATCAATGCTTCTCCAATAAAATAATCCGGTTTTGGCATACAATTTTCCTTTTATATTTTTTAAATTTTCTTTTTATAATTTTGTGGAGATTAATTATATATAATAGTGTATTTTTGAGATAACACTACAATTAACTAGAGTTAATCTTTTATTAATAAAATTATTGATTGAATTAATTCTCAAATAATAAAAAAGGGTATAATTTTTATCTCTTAATTTCCATAATTAATTCGTGTATACGGTTAAGTCCTGAAGTAAGGTAATCTGGAGGTAATCCAAAACTTATTCGAAAGAATTTATCCATACCGAAATGGTCTCCTGGTACAATAAATACACTCTTTTCCTTACGTAATCGTTCTGCAAATTCGGAGGAGTTAATATCTAAATGGTATCGAACGAAAGCTATTGCGGCTGCTTGAGGAGGAATAACACTAAAAGTACTTTCATGGTCATCCATCCATTTTTGTAGTATCGGATAACCCCTACGAATAAAATTACGAGCTCGTCGGATAAGACGAGGTCGAACTTCAGGAGAGAGTGCGATTGCAGCTAATTTATTTGATAGCATTGTAGCGCTAATGGTAGTATATTCATGTCGTGCCCAAATTTTATCTACGGTATCAACAGGGGCAACTAACCAACCTATACGTAGCCCAGGTAGTCCATAAGCTTTACTCATGCTACCCACTGCTACAACTTTGTCATATCGCCCATAAAAGGAAGGAGTTTCTTCATCTCTTGTACGTTCAGCACCGGTGTAAACTTCATCAGCTAAAATCCATGCGTTTGTCTTTTCTGCAACATCAATAATTGAATCCATTTCTTTCTCTGATAGAATGTAACCAGTAGGATTGTTTGGATTACAAATAGCTATAAGTTTAGTATTTTTAGTTACAGTTTTATTTAGTTCATCTAAATCGGGAGTCCATCTATCTTCTTCACGTAAATGGAAATTTTTTAATTTTAATCCAGAATTTTTAGCAATACCCCAGATTTGCATATAATTAGGTAACATTATAACGATTTCTTCACCTTTATTGAGTAATGTACTAATAGTATTATAATTAGCTTCAACAGCTCCAGTTGTAACTAATACATTTTCTGCTGAAGCTTCATTATATAGAGCTGCTATGTTTTCCCTTAATTCAGGAATACCATTTACATAAGGATAATTTAATTCAGTAGTAAGTAATTGATTTATGTAATCTGGATTATCTGATAATAATTCACTTAATAAAATTGGATGAACTCCACTTTCAGATAAATTATAAT
>JAHQWY010000019.1 GCA_029856445.1 Promethearchaeia archaeon | reverse complement strand
TTACCCTATAACCTTAAATTAATTGACTCTGATGATAATGAAATTGAATATCAATATTGGGGTGTTGAAGAAAAACCAAGGTTTACGCGAAAGCTAGGAATTAGCCATAAGATCTCATTTTTAGCTGAAGTTCCTGCATTAGGTTATAAAGTATATTATTTAGTTCCTATAGAGTCTGAGAACTCCTTTAATCTTGAAATTAAAGAATTTAGAATTACTAAAGATTTCTTAGAAAATGAATTTTATCTTGTTGAAATTAAGTCAGATGGTCAAATTAGCGTTAAAGATAAGGAAGCAGGAATATTCTACGAGAATATCTGTGAAATCGAAGATGTGGGAGATTGGGGAGACGAATACGATTTTTCTGGACCAAAAGAAAATCAGATAGATTTAAGATTCTCTACTGAAGATGCTGCTCTATTTGAAAAATCTGTATATATAGATGGTCCATCTCAAAAAACCTTCAAACTGAGGTTAGACCTAAAGCTTCCTCATTCTCTTACAGAAGATCGATATAACAGAGAAGAATGGTTGGTTGATAACAAAATAATAATTTATATTTCATTATATAGAACTATTAAGAGAATAGATTTCAAAATTATATATGAAAATAATAGTCGAGATCACAGAATTCGTGCATTATTCCCAACTAAGATAAAATCTGATGTGGTTCATGTTGATGGACATTTTTATGTCGTACCCAGAAATGTTGAATTACCTAAGGCAAATAAATGGGTTCAAAATCCTTTACCTACTAATCATCAAAAAGATTTTATATCAATCAGCGATGATTTAAGAACTTTTGCTGTATTAAATAAGGGTTTACCTGAATATGAAGCAATTGTTAATGATGATAAAACAATAACTTTTGCTATTACTCTTCTACGCTGTATTGAATGGCTGTCTCGTGATGATTTCAGTACAAGAAGGTCTCATGCAGGTCCTGGTTTTAAAACCCCAGGAGCTCAATGTTTGGGCACCCATACTTTTGAAATATCTATTACCACAGAATCAAAGTCAAGTTGGTTATATTCAAATATTCATCTAAGAGGAAAAGAATTTAATAATAGATTAGAACCAGTCTTCCCAGCAATGGCTCAAAGTGCTATTAGAACTTCCGATAAGGTTATGTTAAATCCAACAGGCATCATTTCATACCTTGGTAGATCTAAAACAAGACAAATTGAGTCTTATCTTCCTCCCTTCTTATGCTTTCTTGAAATAGATAATAAAAATGTTTTATTAAGTGCCCTGAAAAAAGCAGAGGAGGGAAATTTTATAATTGTTAGAATTTATAATATTTCATCCGAATCTCAAAATGCAAGATTAGCTTTTTATGAGAAAATTTCGATTAGAAATGCTGAAATAGTTAACTTTCTTGAAGAGAAACCTAAGAATAATATAAAATCAAATATAATTGATTTTAATCAAAACTATCTTGAAATAGAATTAAAACCTCATGTTATAGTTACTTTGAAAATTAAATATGAATTTGCGGAGTGATTCTAGACCGAATTAAAACTATCATTACAGATAAAATCTATTTTATAGAAATCCATAAGAAGGAAAAAAGACAACAATCATCCATGAGTAGAAAATACTCGTAAAAATCGTAGATCCTAATATGTTACGTCCTGAGTTTATATAAACCCACGTAACCGTGATATTTTGTATGATAGAAAATATAACCCATGCTAATAGATAAAGTGCATATGGTGGTAAATATACTAAATTAATCTTTCCAACAATGAACATAGCAAGAATAAGGATATTATCCATTAAAATCCCAATACCTGCCATTAAAATATATTCTACATATTTATTTATATTGATCAATTGTCCTTGGACGTTTCTTAAATAGAATTCTCTTATAATGAAAAAAGGGAATGATATTAAAGTTAATAATACCATTCTACCAACACCATTTAGAGTTGGTAAAGTGTTTTGGACGGACCAATGCCAAATCGCTGCTATAGATAATATTGAAACTACAGCAATAATAATTCCAAATAGGGTTGAACGAAAGGGTGTTATGGAACACATTCTTTTAAGCTTAATAAATATATCTTTGATAGAAAACCTTTCCTCCCAGTCCAATAAGAGTAAATTATATACTATATAAGATCCAATTGCAGCTCCGATTATAAGTAACAAAGTTATACTTGATGTAGAATAGGAAACAGCTTCTGGAGAAATGCGTGAAAGGAAGAGAAAAAAGGTAATTTGAATAAGCTCAACAGGAACAGTATAATATATTATTAGTTTTTTAATTGTAGCTTTCTTTAGTTCTTTTATTATCTCTTTCTCTGGTAATATTTCTTTATGTTTGAAAAAATAATTGTTTAAATATACAACCAATATAGAATTAATAGCAATAATCCCCACTAGTGAGACATAAGAAAAGATTAATAAAGCTGTAGCAGTTATGAAAACATTTTTCCCCTTTTCCCCATAAAAAGCTTGTTCAAACCATTGAACTGTTTGATAGATAATTGCATAATCTACTACTTCCGTCAAATGTCCGGCATATGGGCTAATGAAACCTTTAGTGTTATTTCCGCCATTAAAATCTCCATTATACGTTTTTCCAACTTTTACATCTTCTCTACCAGTATATTGTCTTAAGACTTCAAGGATTTTAACTTCAGTCAATCCTGTATCATATCTTCCTGATGTTAAAAGAAAATTAGATACATTCATATATTCTAATGACACCGCCCCAATCGCTATAGTTGCATTAATTCTATCTGGATAAGTCTGTGAAAAATCTATTACTTCATATGCTCCCAAAGAATGTCCAACAAGCCCAATTTCAATGATGTATGGTAGATTATATTCCAAGTAATCGGCAGCTGCTTTTATATCATATACTAATTTTCCGCGTTGAAAATATCCTCCTGAAGCCCCATGCCCACGAAAATCAATGTTTATTACTGTAAATCCTCGTTTAACAAGCTCTATACTAAGAGGTTGCATATTGAGTTTACTACCAAAAAATCCATGTCCAACTACGATTCCCACGTGGCTTCTTTCTCCTTTTGGTGTATATTTAAAAGCACTAATATATACTCCATCCTCAGTTTCCAGTCCTAATGGTTCAATCGTGTATAAATTCTTTAACTCAGGAATAAATGTTAAAATAAGTAATGGAATTACTCCAATACATAATATTGAAATACTGACCAATAAACCTAATTTTTTTCTGTCAGATCTTATTTTATGTAAGATACCCAAAGTTCTCTCTAATCCATGTGTAAAAAATATATTTCATTTGAAAAAATTTTCAAATCCTAATTTTGTAGTTAAAACTTGATCATTTCTAGTAATTAAGAATATTGATAATTTGAAATTACTTATATTCTAGTAAAATTTTTCTTTTATAATTTAGAAGGAATATCATTATTAACCAATACAAAGGTAATACCTAATGAAACTTAATGAGTATCTAAACGAATATAAAGCCAAGATCAATGATGCAATTAAATCTATATATGACAGGAAATTAAAAAATATAAATAACACATTTTTGAGGGATTACTATTCAGAATTAAAAGATTACTTCTTAGCTGGGGGCAAAAAAATTCGACCATTACTATGTATCGGTACTTATAATGCGTTCAATGAGAAAAAGGATGAAAGAATTGTATTTCCAAGCGTGGGTACTGAGTTTCTCCATAATGCCTCGCTGATTCATGATGATATTATCGATAAAGATAATTTTAGAAGAGGAAAACCGGCGTTTCATTTTAGATTTAGGAATTACCACGAAAAATATAATTTGAAAAAGATGATAGCAACAGATTTCGGGAACTCTATAGGAATTATAGGCGGTGATTCTGCCTTTTTTTTAGGTTTAGAAGCTTATTTTCATAACGATTTCAATAGGGAATTGAATTTAAATGCGATAAAATACTATGAGGAAGCTTTTATAGAAATTGCTAATGGTGTTTTAATTGAAACTGATATGGTTAACCAAACAAACCTCGCTCTTTCTGATTACATTGAAATGGTATCGCTAAAAACTGGAGCTTTAATTGAAAAATCAATTTTAATAGGAGCAAATTATGCGAGAGCAACTGAAGACTGTATAAATGATCTTTCTATTTATGGTATAAATCTTGGTATTGTTTTTCAGATAATTGATGATATTTTAGGTACTTTTGGGGATGAAACGGTAACTGGGAAGCCCACAGATGGTGATATCCGAGAGAATAAACTCACTGCTTTAAAATTAACTGCTTTGGATAATTTAGATAACTCAAATAAGATACGACTTACTGAATTACTTGAAAATCCTAATATGACTAAAAATGATGTTCAAGAAGTTAAAGATTTGTTCTCTAAAGCAGATGCGGTTGATTCATGCAAAAAATTAGCAGATAAATATTATCAAAAAGCAAAATCATCTTTAGATAATTTGAGACCATCAATCACTAAATCAGAAGCAGAATTCTTTGAAAGTCTATTAAATTTTGTTGTAGAAAGAAAATTCTAAAGAGAAACTATCTTGATTTGATATTTCATTTTTTTCATTATCTTAATATAGAAAAAGATAAGAACTAAAATTCATAGAAGAATTATTAAATTCAACTATATAATTACTATTATCAAATTAATTGAGAATTAGTCAGATGTTAGTAGCAATAACTGGAGCAACAGGAGTTGATTTAGCGGTTAAATTTCTAAAAACTCTTAAGGAAAAAAACATTGAAATTGAACTAATCATCTCTAAGATTGCTGAAAAAATAATAAATATTGAAACGAACTATAAAATCTCTGATATTCGTAATCTTGCAGATAAAAATTATGAGGTAGATAATCTTTTATCTCCTCCAGCAAGCGGTTCTTACAAGATTGCGTGTATGATAGTAATACCTTGTTCAATGAAAACTTTATCAGCAATAGCAAATGGATATGCAAATAATTTAATTACAAGAGCAGCGGATGTAATGATAAAGGAAAAAAGGAAATTGATATTAGTCGTAAGAGAAACTCCATTTAATGCAATCCACCTTGAGAATATGCTTAAATTAGCAAGATTGGGTGTGATAATTCACCCCCCAATCCCTTCATACTATATTAAACCTAAAAGTGTTGAAGAACTTATTGATCACACCGTAGGAAGAATATTAGACCAAATTGGGATTGAAAGTAATATTAAAAGATGGGGGACATTGTAAAAAAGATAAAGATAATGAATTTGTTATTGAGATTTAAATAAATTTTGTATAGGGTTGTTTAATTGAAAGTGCTTCAAGATATTTGGATTCTGAATAAATCTGGAATAGTAATGTTTAATAGAGTATTCAATGAATCCATTTCTTCTCAAGCATTTGGAGCGATGATGAGTGCGTTAAGTACTTTTGCCGATCAATTAGTTGATGGAGGATTATCTAATTTTGAATTGAATAATAAAAGATTTACTATAATTAAGAGATATGAACTTATGTTTGTTGCCAACTCTTCAAAACTTTTTAATCAGAAAAAAATAAATCGTGAACTAGAAAGAGTATCAAAAAAATTCTTTAAACTCTATACGAAAAAAATTGAAGACTATAAAGGTCAGATTGGAGCATTCACACAGTTTGAAGAGATTATCAAAGATTCCTTGGAAGATAATCCGTATAAGACTTCTGAAGAATCTCTCTAATTTTTTTTAAAGTTTCAAATTTAATCAATTTAAAGAATAAAAATTGAGCTACTAATCTTTTTAATATAAATTATTCTAATTGAATCTTAATAAGAGCTATCAAATTTTAAAATGAAAAAAAAATGAAGGAAGATATAGAACCTATTCCAGAAGATATTGCTTTAATGATATGTGAAGAAATAAGAGAATACAATCGGGAGAAAAAATTTAGTTTAGCTAAAGTTCAATGCTGGGGATGTATGAAATATTCAAACAAAAAGGATGATATTAGGCACAGGTGTATATTTTCTAAAGAAAATAATAGAGGTTGCCATTTAGTCAATAAAATTTACGATATAAAACATTGAGAACGTAAAATTATTGGTTTAACCATCTATACAATTCACCCAAAAGAACATATTTATCCCTTCTCCCTTTTAATTTAGCTAGTTCATCTATATTCATTAACCATAGACACGAACGCAATTCACTTTTTAACGTTCTTATTTCTTTGACAGTGTTAGAAATAGATTTTTCTTTTCTATCTTTCCATGAGGATACGAGAAAGTTATACGCAAAACCCCCTAAATCAGCGCCTAATGCAATTGATTTAGCAATATCTATTCCAGTTCTTAAACCTCCCGTAGCAATTATAGGTTTCTGAGACACATTTCTTACATAAATGATACTTATAGGTGTAGGGATCCCCCATTCCCTAAATACTTCTGCTGGATCTCGAGTATATCTTTGATTATTAAGATTATTACGTTTGGATTCAATAGCTGCAAAACTGGTCCCTCCAGCACCTCCAATATCAAATCCATCAAAACCGAGTTTATCAAGATTTAAAGCCACTTCTTGGTTAAAACCGGTTCCTACTTCTTTTGCAATTATTGGAATATTGTAAGTTTCTCGCAGCTTTTGAAAATTCTTACGAAAAAGTCTATAAGATGTATCACCTTTATCTTGAACCAATTCATGTAAAACATTCAAATGAATTGCCATTACATCAGCGTTTATCATTTCTATGCATTTGCTGAAATCTTGTATATCAAAATTGAAGTCACTGACCTGTCCAATTCCAATATTTCCGATTATAGGAATATAAGGGGCCACATCTCTGGTAATTTTAAATGAATCTAATAAAGTAACGTCTTCGATTCCTGCACGTTGACTTCCGACACTCATTAAAATATTCTCCTCCTCTGCAGCTTTAGCTAAAATTTCATTAATCTCTTTTGAGATTGGATGACCGCCAGTAATCGCTGAAATACAAATGGGTGCAGAAATTTTTTTATTAAAGAACTTTGTTGAAAGATCAACTTCTTCAAGATCTATATCTGGAATTGGATGATGAATTAATTTCATATCATTAAAATAGTTTTTTGAGTGCTGTACATCATGCTCTAATGGTATTTTAAGGTGTTCTATTTTTCTTTCCTTTATATCTTTTGAGTTATTCTCCTTTGACATGCTTTTCCTCTCTGTTTGAGTCAATTTAATAAAAACCTGTTTTTATTTAATATTTATATTTGTACAAGTTATTTTTTTATTTTTTAAGGATAGATATATATAATTTTCTTTCAATCCATTTATTAACTGAACAGGAACATTGAATTTACAAATTTGTTTTATAAAATCAATTTTACCTTTAATACCTCCTGTGACATCTATTTTTTTCCCTAAATCAGCTAAATCTAAGTCATCTAATTCATCAACAAATATTTCAGATACTAATTTTACTTTAATTTCTCTAGAATCTTTATTATTGATGAAAATTCCATCAGTTTCGAGTGCGAAAATAACTTTTGAAACATAATATTTCCTTAATTTCTCACATAACTCAAAAATGATCTGATCTCCCGAGATTATCGAAAAAGAGCCTTGCTTGCTAAAAATAATATCCCCATATAAAATAGGTAAAATATTAAGATCTAAGGCTGTTTCAATGATGTCAACTGATTTAAATATGATTTTATCTGCATCTTTTATAAAAATACTAGAAGGTTGAATTGAAAAAGATGGATAATTCCGTTCTAAAAATAAATTTACTAAATATGAATTAAATTTAGTCATTGCTTGGTGGGTTTCAGTTAATCCATAGATTTGATTTGGTATTGAATTATTAACACCTTTCGAAATACTGTATTTTTTTGCTAGAGGGTGCCCAAAAGAGCCACCACCATGAATTAATATTACTTTTTCATTTGCATTAATAATTTGTTGAATCGTACTTTTAGCAACATCCTCTCTAATATAAAAAGGTTTATTTTTATCTGTTAGTAAACTTCCTCCTAACTTTAATAATAGAATTTCATTCTTCCCTTTCAATTTCAACTCTCTCTCATCCAATCATAGTTTTCCAAGCATCAAATCCCTTATTTTCAACAGCATTAGCAATCTTTATTTGATCATCCTCATTTTCTGCCAAAGCAATAACCAAACCTCCTCGACCGGTCCCTGTCATTTTAGCTCCAACGGCTCCATTTTGTAATGCCATATCAACCAATTTATCATTAAGTTCTCCTGAAACTGTTATTTCTTGTAGAAGTTTGTGGTTTTGATTCATTAATTCTCCGATCATAGTAATA
The DNA here is from genome assembly GCA_029856445.1 of Promethearchaeia archaeon. Lineage (GTDB taxonomy): Archaea > Asgardarchaeota > Lokiarchaeia > Sigyniarchaeales > SOKP01 > Loki-b32. The sequence goes on along the minus strand of JAHQWY010000019.1, from coordinate 13,642 downwards.
TCTCCATTAATTAGTGATGTTTTAGCCTTTTTTGCTAAATTTTCATATTCATCAAAAATCTTTTCGAACCTTAAGGAATTTTTTTCCTTTAATTGTCGAACATCAGCTACAACTTCGGTTGTTGATGCAGTAATTCTTGTATTTGCTATTACTAAATGCATCTTTTTTCGAGCTTGTAAAAGGTCCATTGTATTTTTTCCTCCAGTCAGGTTTTTTTTAAACCAAATTAATCCACCATAAGTAGAAGCTGTATTATCAATTCCAGAAGGTGTACCGTGATAAGATTTTTCACCTTCATAAGCTGCTTCATTAATTTTTTCATCATCTAAATATAGATTAAAAGTATCATTGAAGGCACGAGCTAAAGACGTACATTGAGCAGCAGAAGCCCCAACTCCACTTGCAGCAATTAAATCACCACTAAATGATATGTCTAATTTTTGATCTTTTGTATCAATTTTTAAGTAATCAATAATATTTTGTATAGATTGCATCGCTTGATCGTATTTTTGTTTTTTATAACCTGGAGTAGCTGGTCTTTGATCGTCTACAACCCATCCATTTCCTTCTACAACTTTAACATCTGCTATTGTATAGGACCCTAATGCTGATGCAATTGCGGGAAGACCGTAAACAACAAAATGCTCCCCGAATAAAATTGTCTTTCCGTATCCCTTTCCTGTACCCATTTATTTTACCTCCACAGTCCCTTCTGAACCATTGACGAAAACAATTTGTCCTGAGTTTATTTTATCAATGTCAATTTTATCGACACATGGAATTTCACTAATTATACAACCTACTGCTATAATAGTATCAATTTGTTTATTAACGATTGCAGCTGGAGCTGTATTGTTTTTCTTCATTCGATACATTGTATATGATCCTACTGTTGATCCTTTACCAGTAGGAAAAACTAAAACCTTCCCTGTTATTATTTTTCCTTCAAGTTCATGACCAACTTCAACCACCTTCCCAGTATCGGGATCAACACCTCCATAAAAGGAAATTCCATCTTTTGTAACAATCGCTTCTGCTTCAGCAATACCCTTATAAATTTTTCTTCCCATTTGTTTCATTCTGTCGCCTCCTTAATACATTCTTCAATTGATCCTATTTTTACTTTAAACTGATTCTTTGCGCGCCCATAATAGCATGCTTTTGCTGAATCTACCATGATTCCTTTAAAGCGACCTTTGATAGGGGCTACCACACAGCAAGTATCCGCTGCAAATTTAGCCCCGGCTTTTTCTATTATTTTAGAATAACCTGCCTCATCAGAAATTCTTTTCGTTGGTCGAGCTGTCGTTATCCAAAATTCTTTCGTTACTTTCTTTCCTTTCAATAGATTAGCAATTCTTTCAATTTCATGAATAGAAGCATGAGGACAACCAATACTTACAAAATCTATTGCAAAGTCATCATCAATTAGCTCTTTCCGTGCTTGCTTTAGTAACTCGTCGTCAATATTAATAACCATATCACTTGGTTTGTGGTATTTATTATATTCTGGAGTAATTCCCTCCATATGAAACAATGCAGTTCCACCATAAGTAGCAACAGAAGCACAAAACGACTTGAGTTCCTCAACAGTTGCTCTCAAGATTCCTGTTATAAATGGTATTTTCTTTCCTAATTCCACCAATTTGTCGCCTATTATTTTACCTAGAACTCCGAATTCGTGTGTTCCTTTAATTTCGGTAGTGACTTCAAATAATACTTCTCCATGACGATTTTTGTTCAAATGATATCCATATTTGGGCGTTTTTCCTGTAATAGCTGACGCTAAAGCACTTGGACCCCCTTCACGATTAGTTTGGGCTCCAATAACTGAATTAGCATAACAAACAGCGCTACTTTCAGCCCAAGCAAGGTGTTGACCAAAATGCGGGGTATTCCCAATTAAATAAGGTGTACAAGAACAAGTTGTTATTATACCCATTTTAGCAAAAGCGTCTATAGCTCGATTCTGGTTTTTTACAAATTCTTTATCTATTCCCAGGGTCTTCCAATTTTCACGATCCATTCCTGCAGGATTTAATGTTGTTAATACTCTTACCTTGCCATCTTCTGCCATTTCACTTAAAAATTCTAATCCTGCTTCACCAAGATTATCATATGACACACCAGCTATCTGAACACCAACAACATCAACCATGCATTCCGCATCAAAAATTTCACCCAATGTGGTTAAGATTTCCATAGATTTTTTAGCAGCTTTTCCATACTTTCCATTAAGCATATCTAATTCTTCTGATGTTAATTCCATTTCAATCCGCTCCAATGTTAAAAGTATTTATTTATGTTTACTTTAGGAAATTCTGCTATTTCAAAACTCTTTCCTTTTGGAACCAGTGGTTTGGTTAAATCAAAGCCAATTTTCGTTGTCATTTTTGTTGTAGGTTCAGCACTTGGATCCAGACTACTTCCTGGTTCTTTATCTTTAATAATCATTCTAGTATCTCCCTGAAACCGGGTCGCCATTGCCCATTCTACAGATAGAGGATCATAAATATTGATGTCTTTATCGACAATAAACGCGTGTTTGCAGCTTGTATGCCCTGCAAAAGTCCCTTCTATCGCCTTTCTTCCATCTTCTTCTGATTGTTTATCAATTTGAACTATTGCATGTAACCAAGAAGACCCTCCCGGACTTATATTCACATCTAAACATTTAACTCCTGCTTCATTTACCTTATTAAAAATAGTAGGTTCCCTAGGCATCCCCATTAATATTTTATGTTCAAGTGCCCCTGGTAATAAGGCTTGCCAAATTGCATCTTTTCTATGAGTAATTCTTTTCACCTCAAAAATGGGTTCTTCCCGAATTACATCGTATGTTTCAGTTAAATCAACAAAAGGTCCTTCTACATGTCTTTCTTCAAAATAAACACGTCCCTCTAATATAAATTCTGCTTCTGCTGGTATTATCAGATCTACTGAGTTTGCTTTTACAACTTTAATTGGTTCTAATGCGTTCGCAATGGTTAATTCATCAACACCAATATCAACAGAGGTTGCTCCAGCAATTAGAATATTAGGAGTATTTCCTATACAAAACGCTACTTCCACTTCACCATTCTTTTCTAAAAACTTATAAAAATGACGACCTTTAACTATTCGAGTAGCAAATTTATCTTTAGAATATTGCATTGCTCGATGAAAATCTAAGTTTTGCCCATAATCAGGATCTCTTGTTACAACAACTGCAGAACTAATATAATTTCCGCCATCTTTTTCACAGTGAAATAGAATAGGTAATTTGTCTAAATCTATGCTCGATTCGATTATTTCTTGACAAGGAGCATTGGTCACTATTTCTGGTTCAGATCGTTCAGAAATTGCTTTTGAAAGCATTGGAATGATGTCTGCGGGAGTCACATCGAAATATGAAGCAATAACATTTTTAGTACAGAACATATTTCCAATCACACGATAATCTGATTCTTTCACATTGTTAAATATTATAGGAGTTGGTTCAATTTCCTTTAAAATTCCAGCAATTTCTAATTTTTTAGAAACTTCTACATCTACCCTCTGGAGTACTCCTTCCTTATCAATTTGGTTTATGTATTCTCTAAATCCCATAAAAATCATTTTTTATATTTATTTATCTTTAAAATATGAATAATAATAGTGGTTTTTCTTAGAGGAGTTACAGAACCACTTTTTATAAAACTAAAGGTTTTCACCATCATTTATTTTTTTTAAAATTTCTCTAGCATAATCAACTCTGATTTTTTTCTTTTCTACCATTTTTTTAGCAACTTTTTCTATTAATTCATCAGGTACACCTGCGATTTTAGCGATGTTACGAGAATGAAGAGCCATATGACCTTTTTGAATACCCTCTGAAGCTAACGCTCTCAGCGCTGCGACATTTTGAGCCAAACCGAGGGCAGCTCCAACCTGTGACAGTTCACTCGCACTCTTTACATTTAAAATCTTTAAAGCTAGTCTTGCCATAGGATGTATTTTAGTCATCCCTCCAATGATTCCCAGTGCAAGAGGAACTTCAATTTCTCCAACTAAATTTCCTTTTGAATCTAATTCGAATTTGGTTAATGGAGAATATTTCCCACTTAAAGAAGCAAATGCATGAGCACCTGATTCTATAGCTCGAGTATCATTTCCAGTTGCTAATGTTAAGGCAACAATACCATTCATAATTCCTTTATTATGGGTGGTTGCTCGATATGGATCAGCTAAAGCGAATTCATATGCATTTATTATTCCTTCAACTACATCCTCTCCCCCTAGTAGATCTTTATCAAACGTCGCTTTACTTCTAGCTATTCGATGAGTAGCTAGGTTCGATAATATCCTCAAATATATTTTCCCTTCAGTGATTTCTTCAATCAAAGGACTTACTGATTCTGCCATTGTGTTAACTATATTGGCGCCCATTGCATCCAAAACATTAACCAACAAATGTAGTATCAGCATCTTACCCTTTCTTGTATTTAATTCTCGAATTTCCAGATCAATTGCACCACCACCTAATTCATTTACCAACGGATCCTGTTCATTTGCGATTTTCAGAATTCGATCTTTATTGTCTAAAATTTTTTTTTTTGCATATTCAATATCTTGCAGTTGAGTTATCTGGATCTGTGAAATCATGACAGACTGGACATTTTCTGACATGAAACCTCCATGTTTTCTTGCAAATCTAGCAGCATTCGAAGCAGCTGCAACAACAGAAGGTTCTTCAATAACCATAGGTATTATATAATCTTTATTGTTAATTTTAAAGTTGAAAGCTAATCCAAATGGTAATTGAAAACTTCCAATGACATTCTCAATTAATGTATCAATTTGATTTGGCTTAAAATAACCTAACGTATTTAATATTTCAATTTCATCTTGAGTTAAATTAATGAGCTCAGATAACAATTTTTGACGCTCATCCATTGATAATTTGTAGAAACCAGATATGTCTGAACGAAATTCTTTCATTATCTTTTCACAATTTTATAAATTAATAAATTTTTCTAAATCAATTCAGATTTACTATATCCTTTAAGATTAAGTGTGCGTATGAGATTGAGAAAGATTTCAAAATATTCTATAATTAATACAATAGATCTGGAGTTCTTAAGAGTGTTATAAAATTGAAATTAATAAATATGGTGTTCAGGAATTGGTATATATATAGGAGCCCAATTAAGTAATCCTTTAGCGTTAAAATTTGGCTCATTCTCTGTTTCTACTCTCCTTATCTCATATTCTAGAGAATTACCTCTACCTACATTTCCTGCTATTCTTACAAAGCCTTTCTTCAGATACTTTAGACCACCAAATTCGTTTTGAGCAAAGGGTTCAGATGTTAATTTTGCAAATAGAGGAAAGAACCGTTTATAGAATCCAGAATGCCCCTTAGGACAGTGGTTTAAACCGCTTATATTTGGAATTATACACCCTTCATCACAGAAATGAAGTGTAAAACCCCTTTTATTATTTAATTTATGCTCAGCTATTTTTCCCACTAAAATTATCGGCTTCACATCGCCATTTTTGATTAGCTCATATTCTAAAACACTCTTCTTTTTCTTAAAATGAATGAAATCATTAATGTTAGGTCCATGCTTAACTACTTCTTTGAACCCTTCTTGGATTTTAAGTAATCCTGAAATACAGGTAGCTCCTGAACCATAGGACCCAAAATAAATTGTATCATTAACATGAGCATGATTTTCAATCAAGTATATAATTTGTGCCCACACTGCAGCATTGTACATATTTCCAAAGTGCATTGGTACTCGTAATTGAGGAAACACTCTCGCTTTTATATTAGTGTTCACCCATTTTGATAGTCTTTCTAAGGTTGATGATGAAAAACCTCTCTCATTAAGTTTTAAATAGAGATATTCTGGTAAAACTGTAACATCATGTAAGAAAGCATCAATTTTTTTTAGGATTGATGATCTAAAATGATTGCGTTCAAATTTGGGCAAATCACTAATATGTTTGATCCAACGTTTTAATATGATTTGTTGCATAATTTTTAAAGGTAATTTAGAGAATGGAGCATGAAAAGTATAAAAATCTGCATGAAAATCTCCAATATTGTTAATTAGATCATCGTAAGCTTTCATTTGAAAATCTATATAAGCGTTTTGAGAATATTCCCCAAATGCTTTTGCATTTATTTCATTCGCAGGTCTAAAGAAGTCATTTACATTCCCGGATATTTTTCCGAATTTCTGACTAAAGGCTGTAACTCGAGGATTTCTTGAGATGACGAGACCAATCGCACCTGAGCCTTGGGTTGGCTCCCCAGGGGATCCTAAATGATATCGAGATATGTCACTACTAATTATAAGAGCTTTATTCACCATTTTTTTTTCAATCATTGCAATTGCATTAAGAATTGCTAGCGTGCCGCCAGCGCAGGCGTTATATGTGTCCATTGTCAAACTATTGGGCGATATCTCTAACATTTCAGCAAAAATGTTGGAAATACTCTTAGCTGCATATACTTCAGTCTCAGTACCAACGAATAATCCATCGATGCTCTTAGGAGAGATGTTTCCTCTTTGCAAGGCATTATATCCTGCCTTGAGCCCCAAGGAAATTATATCTTCATCCACATCAACAACACGCATTTCTTTAGACAATAGACCTTTAGAGTATTTAGCAGGGTCTACTCCCCTTTGCAATGCAAGTTCTTCTAATTTAACGAAGTGTATTGGCGCATAGAATCCAAAACTGTCAATGCCTATATTTGTAAATAGATGGTCGTCAGAAAGCATAGTTAATATCTCGCATAATAATTGACTGAAAAATAAAAATAAAAGTTACTATTCTATTTTTTAATTTTTGATCAGTTAAATCTTTTTTTATTTGTTTAATTATATGTTTTAGTTAAATTCTCTATTTAAACGTTAACCACATAAACATATTTTCAACAATTCAAATTCTTATTAGTGTGAAAGGAGTAATTTTTAATATATAATTCACAAATCATGATCAATTTTTATTGAATCAGAATCGGATTCATTATCAAAAATTCGTCTCGTAATAAAGCTCTATAGTGATAAATCTTTACTTAAATTTAATGATTAGCTAATTTTGTAGCTTTTATAGGTTCGACAGCCACTTTTAGTGCTATTTTTAATAATAAAAAATAATATGAAAGATTGAATTAAATCTTAATCTACACTTTTTGTCTCAGATATATTGCCTGTAGTCTAAAGGCTTGATATATATGACCAATAGTGTGATGTATATTGAATCCAAACCAATCTTCATAAGTCATTTCTCTCCCGAAAGGTGACATAAATTTATTTTGAAGATCTTCTTCCTTAAATTTAGTTCTTGCCTCTATATAGGCATCTATTGCGATATTAAATAAATTTAATAATTGTTCGTGCAAAGGTTCAGTAGATTCTGGGTCTAATTTTATCGCAATATCTTTATTATCTGCATCAGGATTAAGCATTTTCTTCATTGCCCAATTTAACAAGGTGATAGCATGTATAAATACATTGAGAGCCGTTTCCTCCCCTTCAAATAAGGGATTTTTCATAGATTCTTCAAAATGATTATCCTTTCGCTTTTCAAACAAGCTTTTAGCATAATCATATACAAATTTCAAAGATTTGATACTTTCTGTCATAATTTTTATTATAGGATGCTAAGTTTAAAAATTTTTAGCATCTTGAATTATATTTACTCAGGATTAGAAATATCTTTAAGAAATAGATCATGAATAGGAAAAAAGAAATTTTAACAATTTAGATAAATTTAATATTTTTGATATTCATATTAATATTGAAATTATTACTAATGGTTACTTTTTTTCAAATGGTATCTACTCTCGAAGAATTGAAGGAAGAAGCTAAAAATAAGCTACCAAAACATGTTGGTTTAATAATCGATGGAAATCGTCGATGGGCAAAAAAAAGAAATCTTGATATAAATTTTGGCCATTTGGTTGGATACGAAAATCTAAAAAAAAGATTATTTGATTTTTTTGAAGCAGGGATTCATTACCTAAGTTTATATGCCTTATCTCTTGAAAATGTACGAAAGAGAAACACTGAGGAGCTTGAATACATATACAAAATAATGATAAAAGCAGTCGATACTGTAGTAAATGAGTCAATCGTCAAAGATGAAAAAGTGAAATTTAATGTTATAGGTAGGTTATCCTTGCTCCCCCCCAAAGCCAGAGAAAAAATCTTGCAATTAATAGATTTTACAAAGGATCATGATCAAAATTTTATTAATCTCTGTATAATGTATGATGGTCATGAAGAAATTGTAGATGCTGTGAAAAGTATTATCAATGATGGAGTAAAACCGGAGAAAGTCGACGCTAAGTTGATAAAAAGTTATTTATATACTAAAAATTTTCCTAATTTAGATTATATTATAAGAACAGGGATGGATGATGGCGCCAGAATTTCTGGATTTTTACTTTGGGATTCTTCCTATGCCGAATTCAAATTCAGAAAGGAATTATGGCCTGATTATAATAAAGATATGATAATTCAAGACTTACTTGATTATTCAAAAAGAAGTAGACGTATGGGAAAATAAATTTATAATTGCTCATTTTACGCTCATTCCTTTTTATTTTGAGATTAAACCTAAAAATAAATATCCGAAAGATCATTCATTAATAAAAGAGATTTTTTTATTTTTATTTGTAAAATGTCAAATTTATCTAATATCATCTCATTAAACATCATAAAATTTCCACAGAATATTTTAATCCCTGATGTTGATAATGATGTTTCAATTCAAGTAGTCAATAATTCAGAGAAGAATGAAAATTTTAAATTTGTATTTGAGGGGGAAAATCTAGATATTATCCTAAAATCAGCAGAGTTAACAGATCAAATTGAATTCACCTCAAAAGAAACCAAAAATATTGATATAGGATTAAATCCAACTGCCAATGGCTTCGGAAAATTAACTATAAATGCATATTTGTTAAAATTTTTAGAATATACAGTTAAAGTCCAGAAAGTTAGAGAAATAGTGCCAAAAACTAAAATCCATAAAATTTTCGAAAATTATAACTTAAAAGGCGCAGAAAAAGTTGATATGATAAACCCAAATGAATTTATCATAGAAAAAAAATTAAAGGAGCTAGAGAAAATCGAAGGTCAATTAGAGAAAATGAGAAATGATTATGAATTAGCTGGTTCCTTAGAATCAAATAATACAGAAGCCTTTTCAAAAGTAACAATTGAAATTATTGACAAAACGATAAAAGAATTGGCTAAAGGACATCTATATAATAATAATTTATCGATTTCTTTAGGGTTAGCTTTAGAATTATCAAATCCAAATGAACAACTCAATTTCTATGCTAACTTGATTAGAGCTTATGCAATCGAGCATCTAAACGAAGTAACTGAGATAGTTAAAGGTTTAGATGATTTAGATCTACAACAAAAGCTCTTTAAATCATTAGTTTTTGACCAAATATCACATAATCCAATACAAGCCTCTAATTTGGCTGAAAACATTACTGATTTATCTATAAAGATAAAATTACTATTTAACATTGCAAAAGAACTAATGGATAGCGATAAATCGTCTGAATTAGTTACTGTTCTTAAGAAGATTATTGAAATCATTTCTAAATCGGAATTTGATGGTATAGACAGCAAAAATCAAAAATTCATTTATAAGTCTCTCAAGGATGCCATACATGGAATAGCTGAAATTGAAAATCCGATTGCTGCCAATTCTATTATTGAAGGTTTGAGTAAACAAGAAATAAAGGAAGCAATAATAAAAGATTTATTTGATATTATTTATAAACTCGTTGATGAGATAAAGACAAAAATAGAATCTGAATTAGTATTTTCTCAATACTTTTTACTTAATACTTATACTTCAAATATTACTAATGAAGTTAAAAGCTTTAGCAGTATTGGTGGAAATGTTAGTAACAATATTCTTTCAGGAGATTTTAATTTTCAAATGGTCTTTCTATCTCTATTTAGTTTTAATTTTAGTATTTTTCCCTTCATTGATCGTATATATAATGACTTAAGATTTAATCTAAAAAAATCAATAGCATATTACATATTCCCTTCTGTTAATAATTATCAAGACAATGAATTAGCAATTCTTCAGAAGACAACAAGTCAATTTTTTAATAATTTTGCAAATGTACCAAGTCGGGTGCTTATTTTTAATCTGGATTTTATCCCCTACTTAGGAAAACCTACTGTCATTCTGTCGTCTGAATCCCAGTTAAATACTAATTTAAAATCCAAAATAGAAAAACTTGGAGAATCTGTTAATCTTATCATTGATGATTCAATGTTTAAGGGTGGCAAGATTTATGAAAATCTAAAGAATATCCTTCCACCAAGTAAATGTGAGATAATTAATTTAATTTTGTCATACGAATTTATAAACGATTATAATGCGTTTTTAATGTTTATCCAATCATTATTTTAAAAAAAAAGTAATTTACCAAAATTATATAATAGCATTTTTTTATTAAGATATTATTAAACTGGAAAAACAGGGGTAAAGCCTTAATGGCGAAAGATAAGAAAAAGAAAGAAAAAAAAAAGAAGCAATCACGAGAAGAAAATAGCACTTTTTCTCAATTAATAACTCAAAAAGGAAAAGGAAAATCAAAAGCAGCTGCTCTTATAGGTGTGCCATTAGGACAATCTATTGATAGGAGCAGTGACAAACTGTTTTTGGGAACAGATTATAAAGAGGTACTTATACCTGAAAGACCATGGGCTGAAATGCTAGCTGACACCGAGCATTGGACACCACTACCTTACACTCATGGTATAGAAATGGAATTGATCATAGCAGATGATAATGGTGACTATCCACCAGGAGATGAAATGGTTTTTCGGATGAAGGAAATTGTGAAAGATGCTATTAAAATTATGGATGAAATTCTATATGAAGGTAGAAGCGACTTTCTCCCTGTCCCAGATTATATTAGGCAAAAAGTCTTGGCTAGGCCTTGGGGAGTTGATGACCTTGAAAAGGGTTATGCTATGGATATCCGCTATGCTTTAGGAGATGTTTCTGTTGATATTGATACGTTTGCAAGAGATGGAAATGTAACGGCGATTACCTATATATTAGAGCTTGTAACTCCACCGTGTGTTTATGTTGAAGAGTTAGCATACTGGGCGAGCACTTTATTTTTATTAGCAAAAACAACCTTACCTAAAGATTTGCATATAATCGCTTCTGCCATAAATCCAGCATCTAAAGAGTATATGCGGGGTGTATCTCAGGCTGATCATTCTCATATAGGCACTTTCGAATCAGATTTAGAAAAAGTTCAAGCTTACTGCATGATTCGTAATTTTATTCCACATCTTATTGCTCTCACTTGCAATTCACCAATTTTAAACAATAAACCGACTGATGTGGTAAAGGTAATTAATGGACGGATTACGTCTCCTAACTGCACTCGTTCTCTCCGGCTTAAAAGCAATACCACCATGCTGAGTAATAACGATCCTAACCATTTTATTCCATACCTCACTAATACAGACCTAAACTCACAGAACTATTTTCTTCAGGTCGTTCAAAAGGCAAGTTTAGAGGATGGACGCTTTCAGGATGTATTTCCTTTTACTGATTGGGGGACAATTGAAGTTAGGATAAGTGACGCTCAAATTTCCATTTGTCGTCGAATTGGTATAGCCTTATTAATTCAAACTCTTTGTTATAAAGCAAAAAAGTTACTTCGAAAAGGTAAATGGGTTCCAGATGCAGGAAGTGTAACAATTGCTCAAAATCGTGAAGCTGCAATAGAACGTGGATTGATTTCTTTATTCCGTCCTGCGGAAGATCTTACCCGTGATAAACTTTCTCAATATGATTCAGAATTTGCTGAGCAATACTTGGGTCCAAAGGGTCAACCTGTGCGTTATATGACACAAGCAGTACAGCGAATGTTCTTTTATCTAAAAAATGAGTTGAAGGAATTAGGCTTCCTCTACAGTCCCTTTCTAAAGCCTATACTCCAATCCGTATTCGGAAGTGTGAGTTACGCAGAACCCCCAATAACAGAGGCAGAATACCAGTTGAGTTTATATCAATACAAATTAGAAAATGGGGAAAACCCAAGCATATTATATGACTTGATATATTTTACAATCCAATATTGCCAAGATCCACTAAATAATCCTCTAACGGGAGTTTTAACACTTCCTAAAGAGATGAGAGATTAAAAAGAACAAGATAAAATTATGGGTATTATTCATGCTAACTGCAACTATAGAACAAAACGGAAAAAAATGGGATGAGCACATATTTATTATTGATGCACATTCACATCTAGGGCAAGATGTAGATGGGGCAACAATGATGAACCCCTTAGCTCCAGGAGTAGGCACGTTTGACTTTTGGGGTAATGTTCAAGGGCGCATTAAAGCAGATTGGGAGAAAACTGGGGAGCAATCATTCAATACTTTTATGGATGGAAAAAGCACTAAAATTACTTGGTCTTTTACTCCTTACCCCTTTACGGATAGATTATATACTGCCCTGGAAAAACTTGGAAAAAAGCACTCTGATTTAAAGGAGAAATCAAAATTTTATTCTATGATAGATCAGGGAGTCTGTTTTCCCTTTCAAGACGTATTTCGTGATAAACACCCAGAAGCGTTATATCGAGCAAGTAATATCAATATATCGCGGTTTACAACCAGATTCCCATTTTCTATGAAGTTAATCGGATATGCCCGTTGTGACCCAATGGAAGGAGAGAAGGCTGTAAATGAAGTGAGATATGCAAGAGAAGAATTAGGACTTCGAGGATTAAAGCTGCACCCCCGATCAGAAGGTTGGATTGATAAAATTAGTTCACAAAAAGCAATTGAAGTTTTAATAGAGGCTGCTTCATTTTCTATGCCTGTAATATTTGATACACGAGGTAGAGGTTCAATATTACAAATTGCACAATTGATTGAACAAACTAGAAATGTATTAAAAACACAATATCCTGATTTATTACCTCACCTTAAAATAATTATTGCTCATTTTGCTCAAGGAAATATAGATGATTACGAGGTTTATAATGCAATAGTTCAACCAAATACGTATGGAGATCTCTCAATGTTGCATGGTGCTGGAGCCGGTAATTTTTTCGAAAGTTTCCGAAGATGGTTCAAAAATAATAATAAGGAAAGAGTAGATAACCGAATATGGTCAGAATATCTTTTGTATGCTAGTGATTATCCCTATTTTGGAGACGTGCATTCTCAAAAATTGATAAAATATATTATTAACAAACAGTTTTTTGACACTGGTGGAACTATACAAGATGTACAAAATATTCTTGGATTAAATCAATTAAAAGTTTTACCAGAATATAGTATTCCTCAAAATCAGAATGAATTAAAGAGTCCCCCGAGTATTACTATTTCAAATCCTAATTATAAACATAATAATCAAAGTACTTTTCAAATAATATTAGACGCTTTAGCTAAGTTAATCATTGATAATCATATTGATGTTAAAAAAATCTGTTTGCAATTTAAAGATACATGGACAGTGTTTAACGAAGACGTCCTGTTAACAATTGTATCAAATAAAAATAAACAAGAAAGGAAGATATTATTAATGGATTTAATAAAAGATCAAATTTCAATTTTTGCCCCTTTACAATCAAACATAGAATGGA
>JAHQWY010000208.1 GCA_029856445.1 Promethearchaeia archaeon | reverse complement strand
CCTTGTCGTTTCCAACTAATAAGCTTATTAACATTCAAACCTTTTTCAGAATGAATACCGCCCTCTGAATCGGTGATAGCAATAATTTTACACCCAACATTATTTAATATTTGAGCGACTACACTCCCAACCTTACCGAAACCTTGAATAGCTACTTTACTAGATACTAAACTAAAGTTTTCTCTTTCACAAAGAGATTGGAGAATATAATACATCCCTGTTCCTGGGGCCTCGGTACGGCCTACAGTTCCCCCGATCTCAATTGGCTTCCCTGTTACAACACCAGGAACGGGTCTTCCCTTATTCATAGCATAAGTATCAAGAATCCAGCTCATTACTTGCTCGTCAGTATTCATATCTGGAGCAAGAATATCAATGTCAGGGCCAATCATATTAAGAACCTCGGAAGTATATCTTCTTGTAAGTTTTCTTAACTCACCAAAAGATAACTTTTTTCTATCCACACAAATTCCCCCTTTAGACCCCCCTAAAGGTAATCCTAAAAGACTGGTTTTAAATGTCATTAGAAAAGCAAGTGCTTTTATTTCATCTAAAGTAACATCTGGAGAATATCTTAAACCTCCTTTCGCAGGTCCACGTAAAGTAGAATGGTGTACTCTATACCCTTCAAAAATTTCAAGTGAACCATCATCCATAATGACAGGCATAGATACAATTAAGGATCGCTCAACTTTTTTTAAATATTCAAGAGTGTTAGGATTTAAATCAATTACTTGAGCTGCGATATCAAGCTTTTTTTTCGCACTTTCAAAAGGATTAATATCTCTCAATTTCTTTTATGTTGAAAATGTAATTTTAAGATAATCTAATAAATACATCTTGTATAATATAATTTTTTCTAAATCATGTTATAATAAATGGACTTTATAGAAGGAAGTAAAATCCTATTAGAAGATTTAATGTTATATTATAGAATATTGTGTATAGAAAAAGTCATAATTTTAAACTCAAAGGTTCACAAGACAATATTGAACAAATTTCAAAGGTTCATTCGCACAACCACCTGAATCTAAGCCCCCTAATTGTTCAATTATTTTTTGAGGTATCACGTTGTCAGCAATCCATAAATCCTTTAAATTGACCAAAGATTCTAATCCCTTAATCTGAATTATTCTATTTTGGCCTAAATCAAGTGTTTCTAATTTTGTAAGCGTTTCTAGTCCCTTAATCTCACCAATATTATTTTCCGAAAGAAATAAGTTCTCTAAATTCGTTAATGAATATAACCCTTTTATATGACTCAAATTATTTTGTTTTAAATTTAAGATTCTCAATTCCTTACAGTTATCTAATCCCTTAATTTCTGAAATCTGGTTTGAGTTTAGCCAAAGTGTTTCCAAGTTTTCTAATGTTTCGAGATTTCTTATTTCAGGAATTAAATTATTGTTAAGATAAAGACTTTTTAATTTCTTTAGATTTTCAAGTCCTTCTATACCAGAAATTTGATTTCCTCCTACATTTAATACTTCTAGATTCTTCTGATTTACTAAGTTTTCAATTTTCTGTAGTTGATTTCCAGCAATCCATAATACCTCAAGATTAGTCAAATTATCAAGTCCTTGGATTTTTGAGATATTATTCCAAGATAAATCTAATCTTTGAAGGGAAGTAAGATTTTCTAAACCTTGTAATTCTTCAATTTGATTTCCCCTAAGGTATAATTCTTTCAAATTAGTTAAGTTTTCCAATCCTTTGATCTCTTTTATCTCGTTGCTGATTAAATGTAAGATTTTAAGATTCTCCAGTTTGTCCAATCCTTTTATTTCTCTTATTTTATTGCTCCCTAAATTTAGAATCTTCAATTCTGTTAAATTATCTAGACCTCTAATTATAACAATATTATTAGAGCTAAGTTCAAGATTAGTCAAACCCTTAACTTTGTCTAACCCAATAATTTTTTCGATATCTTTGATTTCAAGAAGCCCTAAATCAAGGAAACCATTTATTACTTCGAATTTAGAACCAGCCCACTCGACAGATTTCATGAAAATCAATTAATTTGATGTAGTTAAATGATAGTAATATGCAATATCATTAATTAGATATAAATTAATTATATCAGATTTTTAATTTATTTATTTTCTTTATGAAAAACTTATTAAAAGTATATCTGAAATTTTTCAGTTTTCTAATTTATAACGACTATTTATTAAACATCTAATTTAGATGCTAAAAACATGAATGTGATTGTATGTAAAAAATGTGGATATTCATTTGAAAATAAAGAACCTGATACATATTTTTGCCCCAACTGTAATAAGGAAATGAAATTTTTTAAGTTCGAAGCTTTTTGCGGTGCAAAACCAAATGAACTACATGAGATAAGTTAAAAAATAGTCCATAATTTTTTTTATTATATGTCTTTATTTTACGCAGTATGCAGAGAATGCGGTTTTAGTTATAAGAATAGAGAACCAGGCAAATATTTTTGCCCTAATTGTAATAAAGAAATGAAATTCTTAAAAATGGAATTGTTTGACGGCGTCAAACCTTCAGAAATTCATGAAAATAATGAAAAGATAAAATTTTAAGTCTTTTTTCATTTTTACTCTTCATGGTAAGAGCTTTATATATGGATGATTCCTATCTTAGAAGTTGGAAAACCAAAATAAGTAGTGTATCGGATGACAAATTTGTTGTTCTTGAACAAACTGCATTTTATCCTAAGGGTGGTGGTCAACCCTGGGATGAAGGGTTTATAATCAAAAACGATGAAAAATTTAAAGTAGTGTATGTGGGTAAATTCTCAGGAAAAATAAGTCATGAAGTTGATAAATCAGGGTTACAAAAAGGTAATGAAGTATCTTGTGAACTTGATTGGAATCGAAGATATACCTATATGCGATATCATACTGCCTCTCATCTTATCTCAAATATTCTTTACAGAAGAACTAACGCTAAGATTACAGGTAATCAAATAGAGATGGATAAAACAAGAATGGATTTTTCTATGGTAGATTATTCTCCTGAGAAATTAAAAGCTTATGTAGATGAAGCCAATGAAATTATCGATAAAAATCTACCTATCATAGTAGAATATATGTCGAGAAAAGATGTATTAGAAAAACCAGAGCTAGCTCGGTTAGCTGTAGGATTACCTGAAAATATTAAGGAACTTCGTATTGTAAAAATCGGAGATATTGATAAACAAGTCGATGGTGGGACGCACGTTAAACATCTGCAAGAAATTGGTAAAATTAAGGTAACCAAAACAGTAAATAAAGGAAAGAATAATCGAAGAATGTATTTTATTCTTGAATAATCCATTATCTGTTCTTCTTCTTTAAAGAACTTCTTTTTTCTTTTTAGCATATTAGATTATGAATTTATATCAATATACGAAAAACGATATCCCAGATCGAAATCTTTAATAACAAATAGAATTTAAACAAATTCTAAAGATCCCTAAGATAAAGTCCTATCTTCCTATTTTATGAATATTCGAGCTTTGTCTAAAGTTTCGAAGCTAAATCTAAAAATTATTTTGTGTGATAAATTTCACTTAACACAAATTTGAAAAAAACAAGAGGATTAAAAAAATGAATAGATCAGAAACTATATCTAGATTGGCGATATTAGCTATACTAATGGTTTCGATATTTGGCGTAATACCGATGGCACAAGCAACAAAACCCATTATACCTGGTTTTCCAGGATACATGGGAAAAGGTCCAACCATATCGATTGCCCCCTATGGTTGGTTTTTTCCATTTCCACCATCTCCTTTCTATAATCCGGACTTAGCTGATAATCCATCATATTTTGTTGCTCATATGGATTGGCATGAGAATTGGGCCGAATTTTGGCCAAGACCACCTTATAAAATAAAACTCTTTATAGATGATGAAGAAATTAATTTGATTCGCTTTTGCTATCATGAAAGATTAGGAATTATACCGTTTATGGAACTTGGCTCGCTGAATTGGGTTTTCACTACTGACTTTGAGGCAGGTTATTTTAAAGCGGGGGAAGAATACGAAGTAAGAGTTGAATATTGGGTTCAGAAACCATATCCAGGTGATGATAGCAATGATTGGAGAATCTTGCAAGTTTTCGGTTTTCTATGGAGTTTTACTTATACTTTAATAATTGCAGAGGCGCCTATTTAGAGTGAAATTTTCCTTTCCAAAAAATCCTAATTAAAAAATAGAAAGTGGAGGATTATTAGTTTAGAATAGGTATGGGAGAGAACTTTCTTCTAAACTTTTTCCTCTTATTCTATATCTCTTTTTTTTATTTTTGTGTTTTTTATCAACAATTTCTTAGTAATGTAAAAACTAAGTAATATCTAATTAAAGTTTGTAGTAAAGATCATTTATAATCACTTATCTATACTTTCTGCAGATTTCAATTTATTAATGATCAAAAACCTTAATTATAAGCTCATCTAATTATTATTTTATATTATAAATTTGAAATCTGATTAAAAAATTAACATTTTTATCATAGAAACCTAATCTAAGTATAACTTAATATGAGTACAGACTATAAAGCATCAAAGAAAAAACTTCCAAAAAAGGAAGTACGACTATTAAAAAGAAAATCAATTATAGTCTTTGGAGTAGCTGCTATTGTAGCTATAACAGGGATACTTGGGGGTATTTATTTCTTAAAGGAAGCAGAAAAAAAGCAGGAAAGTACACTTTTAATCGGTTTGGATTGGTTTGTAGATTCTTTTGATACTCTATGTGATCCTCTTCCTAACTTAATAAACAAAATCATATGGGATCAAATTGCTGAAGGGTTATTCACATATAATGGAAGTAATGAAAATGCTCCCATTATCCCCAATTTGGCGAAAGACATGGGAACTTGGAGTCCAGATGGTTTGAATTTTACGTGCTTACTTAGAGAGGGTATTTTCTTTCATGATGGGGCTCCCTTTAACGCCACTGCAGTCAAATGGAATTTTGATCGAATATATAGGTTTATAGATACTATGCCTTGGAAAGACATTAAATATTGGTCTTATCTATTCCAATCGAATGGGAATCCAATTATAAATAAAACAATAGTTATTAATAATTATACTATAAGGTTTGTATTAAATGAACCATATGCACCCCTAAGGTCATTATTAGGTTGTTGGCCTTCATATATCCTATCACCTCATTCTACTCCTGAAAATAATTTTATTGATAAGTTTACAGGAAAGCTAATTGGTACTGGTCCTTTTATCTTAGAATCTTATTGGATGCATCCTACTTATGAATTATGTGGGAATATAACAATTTCAGCCAATAAGGACTACTGGGGCGGGAAACCATTGGTGGAAAAGGTGGATTTCTTATATTTTAACGAAACTGAAGCAATGGAAAAAATGTTATCTGGAGAATTATCATACACCTGGTGGTCTTGGAGATGGTCTGATAACGTTTCCATCCTCAACATATACAGAAACGCTTCAGGGATTAATGTTGTGCCAAAAACTTTTGCAGCTGGTTTTTACCTATCTATGAATAACGATTTAATTCCTTTAGAAATGAGGAAGGCAATTTCTTATGCATTTAATTATTCTGACTACATTAAATTGGCAACCGATGATCTTGGTGTGCGGTGGAAATCTCCCTTATCAAAAGGAATGCTTTACTCTAACTGGGATCTTAATGTAGCTGTCTATGATATCCAAGTCGCGCGTCAAACTTTAATAGATGCAAGCTGGCCTGGAACCACCAATCTTACTGCTACCGATGATATTAGTCACGGGAATGAATGGGAAAAACTAGTTGATGATGGAACTCCCCTTGAAACCTATAACTATTCAATTATTAATGGACGCTCTATTCATATATTCTCTTCAAGTTTGGTAACAAAATATCTTAAACAAATTGGAGTAAAAATAGAACTTATTAATTTAACAGCAGAGGATTATGATAATAAGATGAATTCAGGTGAACTTGAATTTTTTTTTTCTGGTTGGGGGCCATCATTTAACGATCCTATTGAAATGCTTAATCCATTATATTCAATTAATCCAGCTTTTAATATCTGTAACTTTAGCGATACGCAAGTACAGGGTTGGCTCGAACAGGGTTTAATAGAAACAAACGATACTATCAGAGAACAAGTATACTATAACATTCAAAAAAGGTTAGTTGAAGAACTTTACCCTGTTGTATGGATATATTGTCCTGTCCGATATCATATATTGGCATCTAATCTTAAAGGGACTCCAATAGAAGGAGATACTTTTAAAGTCACTCTTAAAGATGCATATTTCATTTAAATTTTTTCAAAATACGATATTAATAGGGATATATTGTGTTTAATCTTCTTTTATTGAATTTAAATGATTAGAAGAAATCTAATTATTATCAATCGGTTCACTGTAGAGGTTCCAATAATAGGGATTTGAATTTTCAACTGTATTTCTATGGAGTGTTAAATTATAGGAGTTTTTAGTAGGAAAATCGTAAGATTTAAAAATATACCCCATTGGGTCTGTATACAGATAACTATAATTAAATCCTATCCAAGTGCAAGGACTTGGAAAATATTCTGCCCAATTATTAAACGTAATTACGGCTCCAACATTAGTTGAGGTATCATAATAAACTACATTGATAA
>JAHQWY010000207.1 GCA_029856445.1 Promethearchaeia archaeon | reverse complement strand
AGTATGTTAGGTTGTGGATTTACAAAAAAGATTTTTCCTATCAATCCGAGTCCAAGTTATAAAAACAAGAAAATATTAGGATATGAGGTTTTTCCTTCTCTCGACAAGTGTCCAGAACAAATTGATTTGGTTGGAATTGTTGTTCCCCCAAATGCTGTGGTAGATGCGGTAAAACAGGCAATAGAAAATGACGTTAAGACAGCAGCAATAATTACGGCTGGATTTGGGGAAGTAAAAACTGAGGAGAGACAACAAGAAAATCAAGAATTGGTTAAAATTGCTGAAAAAGGTGGATTAATTTTTGTTGGGCCAAATTCTATGGGATTTTATTCCTCTGAAGATAAAAATTCTCCTTTACATTTAGGTTTTGGATTTATGCTCCCAAAACCAGGTAACGTTTCTATCGTTTCTCAGTCAGGAACAATGGGTACCATTATATGTAATGCATTACAAAGAATAAGATATTTTGTTTCAAGTGGGAATGAAGCCTCTTTAACTCTTGAAGATTATTTGCAATATTATGCTCAAGATGATGAAACGAAAACGATCGCACTTTTTGCTGAAGGTTTACGTTCGGGTAAAAAATTTAAAGAAATATGTGCAGAGACAACTAAGATAAAACCTATTGTTATTCTTAAGGCAGGTATTACTAAAACTGGGGCAAGAGCGGCCAATAGTCACACAGGCTCAATTGCTGGTGCATTAGATATGAATAAATCTGTTTTTAAGCAAACTGGTGTAATATATACTGAAGAAGTATCGGAGTTCATCTATCTAATAAAAGGAGCACAATATCTTCTCCCACTTCCTTCTAGTGACTCTCTACGAGCAGGGATAGTTAGTGGTGGGGGTGGTATGGGGGTGCATTTAACTGATCTATGTGAAAAACACGGGATCAAGGTAGTTGACTTGAATTTAGAACCGAAGGGACCTAAACTCATTGAAGATATTTCAGAGCACCTCCCCTTCTATTGGAGTCAAAATAATCCTATTGACATGGTAGCTACAAGAAATCCTACAGCTTTTCGAAATGTAATGGATCTAATGTTAAATTCTGATTGTTTTGATGTAATCTTTACGATGACTTCTGCCACATTCCTCGAAAGAATTAATATGTTGAAACCTGATAATGAATATGGAAAAAGGATGAAAGAAAGCATGTTGATAATGCGAAATAATGGATTTGATCAAATAGCAGATTATGAAATTAAAATGTGCCAAGAACATCCTGATAAAAAGATATTATATGTTTCATTAACTCCTAGCCTTGGTAATCCCATTTTTGATAAATATGATGAAAATCAAATAATGGTGTTTGGTGGGAATCTTGAGACCGCAGCGATCGTATTAAGAAAACTTCATGACTATCAAAAGTATGTTAATCGCTTCGATAATAAAAAATAGACTCCAAACATTTGTTTTTAACCGATTTTTACAAACGAAAAAAAATAAACTTGAAACTTCCTATTCGTTTTCTATTAAACTCATTAGTAGTATTAAGAATAGTATTATCTCAATTCCTCAACTAATTCCAGAAATTCTGCATATGGAATAGCCGTCCAACTTTCTGCAAAAGCGGCTCCTGCCGAACGAGACAACAAGGATACTTTTGCTGCGTCTTGTTCATTTTTTACTTCAAATATGTCAAGAAAATCATAGGGACCAAGAATAGCATAATGTGAAATCCATTTAATGTCAGGGACCTTTTCTCTGACTAATTTTAACCATTTTTCACCTTGTTCTTTCCTTTTTTCTACTAAGTTAGGATTTTGGAGTTTAGTTGCAAATACATATATGGGCATAAGGAAGAGAATAATAATTGAAAATTTAAATCTTATTAATACAAAAAGTTATAAATTTCCATAGATTCAGCTATAAATAATTCGAAATTTATAGCTAGTCTATTATGAATTAAGAACACATCGGTGAAGAAAAATAGAATCTAATTTTACTCCAAAAGAGCAAGCTACGTATGATCGATATATTGCATTAGCAGAAAAAGTATGGGAAAATCCAAATCAAAGTTTAGGGACATATGTCGAAAATCACGCTGAAAATTCCCCAAATAAACCTACATTATATTTCGAGGATAGATCATGGACTTGGAAGCAATTTAACAATGAATCAAATATTTTCGCGAATTTTTTTTTAAAACGAGGGTTAAAACCTGGAGATGTTATTGCTATAATGATAGAGAATTCTCCTGAGTATTTCTTTATTACAACTGGGATTAATAAAATACAGGGAGTAAGTGCCTTGATTAATATTAATCAAAGAGGACAAGCATTAATTCATTCAATCAAAATTGTAAATCCCAAATATATTATTGTTGATAGAGAATGTTTACCCAGCCTTCTTGAAGTAACTGATGAATTATCATTCAAAAAAGATGAGATTTTGATTATAAATAACCTCAACAATGACAAAACTGATTATATTGATTTAAAAAATCACATAAAAAATGTCTCTGATGAGAATCCGAACACAACAAACAATTCAACTTTAACTCAACTCGGATTTTATATTTACACTTCAGGAACTACAGGTCTCCCCAAAGCAGTAATTATAGAAAACCAATCGATTACATGGAATGGCGTGTTTTATG
Organism: Promethearchaeia archaeon; assembly: GCA_029856445.1. GTDB lineage: Archaea > Asgardarchaeota > Lokiarchaeia > Sigyniarchaeales > SOKP01 > Loki-b32. Next base: position 4,042 of record JAHQWY010000207.1, on the reverse strand, counting down.
GATGTTCAATAACCAAGGCGGACTCGAATGATATTATTTTAATAGCAAATCCACTCTACCATTCCTTATCTATCTGTACAGCTTGGGGTATTGCGGTGTACATAGGTGCGACAATTGTTTTGCGTAAAAAGTTTTCGGCCTCTAATTTTTGGAAAGATGTCCAAAAATACAAGATAACTTTCACAACTTATGTTGGTGAAATTCCCAGATACATTCTTAATCAACCCCCTTCTGAATATGAAAAAGATCATTCGCTTAAAAAAATGTTAGGCTTAGGTTTAAGAAAAGATGTATGGTTAAAATTTAAAGAACGCTTCAAAGTCGAGCATATTTTCGAATACTATAGTTCAACAGAAGGATATGGACCAATTGTAAATATAGATGAAATTCCAGGGATGATCGGCAGAAATAATATCCCAAATCACGCTTTAGCGAAAGTTAATCCAGAAACAGGTGAATTTTATAAAGATCCAAATGGGTTTTTTATAAAGTGCGAACCAGGTGATGTTGGAATGTCTTTGATGAAAATTATAGATATAGAGAACTTTAGAAAGTATAGTGATAAGGATAAAACCAATCAGAAAATAATTCGTGATGTATTTGAAAAGGGAGATGTTTATTTTATAACAGGCGATTTACTTCAGCTTCATGAAGATATGTGGATGTCGTTTGCAGATAGGTTTGGTGATACTTTTCGGTGGAAAGGAGAGAATGTTTCCACCCAAGAGGTTGAAAATATACTCAATACACATAAAAACATATTAATGAGTGCGGTTTATGGTGTAGAGATCCCCAAGCATGAAGGAAAAGCAGGGATGGCAACTATTAAATTTGATCAAACTATTGGTTTTAATTCCGAGGAGATTTCTAGTTTTGTATTAAAAGCTTTACCGAAATACTCGATACCAATTTTTATTCGGTCTTGTCAACAACTTGAAGTAACTGGCAGCAATAAAATAAGAAAAACAAAGCTTCGCAAAGAAGGGTATAATATCAATCAAATAAAAGATCCACTCTACTTCTGGAATGCATCAGAAAAAAAATATATTCCATTTGACAAATTTAAATATCAAGAAATTTTAGAGGGAAAAATAATGATTTAAGATTTCGTAATATATTCTTGATAAGAAGTAATAAAAATAATCTTTTTTACTGGTATTCTAAAGTGATAAAAAAAAAATATTGAAATAAAAAAATCATTACTTAAGCAATTACTTGTAATCCCAAAGCTTCGCGAGCTTTTCCTAAATTATCAACTCCAAGAACAATTCTGTTATTCTCTGCCAAATAAATTAGATCTATATTAACTCCCGCTTTGCCGATTTTTCGAGCCATCTTCCCTCCTGTGCCTGGTTTCCCCGCAATATTACCGATATCCAATACTAATACTTCACGCACAGCACGTACTTCAAAACCTTCATTCTCGAGTACCCATTTGGTTGTTGTTTCATCTTCAACCAATATATGGATGATTCCTTCGTCTTTTAGAGGAAATCCGCATATTCCTTCCATATTAATGCCATTTTTGCCCAATACCTCCCCCATATCAGCTAACATTCCCGGTTGATTTTTCAAAATTACTGTTAAATCTCTCATTCCACAATTCCTCATTTTTTTAGTTTTTAATATTTTTTAAATTGAACCTTATTTTATTATCATTAGATTTTTTACCAATGTTAAATTAAGACTTTTCTCTATTTAAGTCTTCTTTTAATGCTTTTATTAATGATAAAGGATTAGAAAATTGAAAGAAGAATCTTACAAATAAGAAAACTCAGGCATCTGAAGAGTATAGCTTACTTACATAGTTTCTCAACGTCTCAATATCTTCAAAAAAAAACAAGGTTTCCATCTCTTTAAAGAAAGGAGTTAATAATCCTCCTCTCTTTAAGACCTCTGTAATTTCCACATCTTTTAATACGAATACCTTTGTCTTTTTAAAAAACTCTTTGAAGGAAAGTATTATTCCCATTTCAATCATGTGACCTCCTTTATCATGTTCTATAACCATAATTATCTCATTCGAAAATTTAGCAATCAGATCAAATTTTAAAATTAAATTCTCAATATGCGTACGTCGAAACTCCTTTTCAAAAAATCCAAGATTATCTTCAATAGCATTTACAATCTTTTGTACTTCCTGAAGTGTATTGAATGTTTCTTCACTGTAGGACCCACATATAAAAATCTTATTTTTTGTCAGATCGTAAACTGAAAAAATATTAGTAAATTCATCCAAAAAATCATCCCAAGCACTATCGTGTGTAATTTCCATTCTTTACCCCTAATGGATATAAAATAATTTAGAAATATATTTATGCTATAAATTATTATATATCAATAGTAATTGACTCAATTAATTTTGAGTTAAATTTAAATAGGTGTTTATCCTTATTTTACATGGAATTAGATGAAATAACAAATATAAATATAGAGAGGTAATTGATTTGGAAACACCTAAAAAACTTGAAAATGTGAGGAAAGAATTGGAAATTATATCAGAGAAAACACGATATAAAATACTTCTTACGTTATTAGCTAGTGAAGATTCTCTTTCTTTCAGTCGGTTAAGGGAGTTATTACCTTCCATTCCAGAAAATACATTAAATTATCACCTTAAGATCCTAAAAGAGAATAGTTTAATTAAGAATGAGAAAAAAATGGAATATAAACGTTCCGAACCTCGTTCTTTTTATTCTCTTAGTAAAAAATCGATTAACTTACTTGAAACTCTAGGACTAACAGCTGTAAAGGAAGAATTTAGGGCCTTATTCAAACAAATGACGTAAAGATTACCTGCTTTTTTTTTCTTCTTAGCTTGCTCATAAAATATGAAATTTTAAAAAAAAGAAAGTTTTAAAAATAGTTAAGATTTTCATTTCAAGGCAGCCCTGGCTTTTTCTAAGTCGTCTGCACCTATCACAAGTCTGTTAAGTCCAGCGAAATAAATTAATTCAATGTTAACACCTGCATTTGCTATTTTTCGAGCGAGTCTTCCACCTGTTCCTGGCTGATCTAAGACATTTGTGCCTGGTTTACCTGTCAGAACCAGTACTTCACGCTCATCAGCAACTTGATAACCAGCTTGTTCGAGTACTGACCGAGTTTTGATCGCATCTTCTACTAGAATATGTATAAATGCTTCATCCTTTAAAGGAATTCCACACACACCTTCCATATTGATATCATTTTTTCCAAGTAGTTCCCCCAAGTCTGCAAACTTACCTGGAGAATTTTCCAAAATAACAGTTAAATCTTTCATTTTTTTTCTCCGAATTTTGTTATCTTTTAATAATTTAAACCTTATTTCAAGATTATTATTAATGATATTATATTTTTAATTATTTTTTTTAAATCTGTATTAATCAATTATCGCTTCAGCTTCTTCTAATCACCTTTAAATTTACCTTTCCAACTAAATTTCAGAGGAAATTTACTTTTGTGTTTAAATAGATTTAAATATAAAATGGATCATAATGATCATAATGATCATAATTATCATAATTATCTCAATGGGGGATGTTTAAAATGAAGGATGAAAAAAAAGAGAAATTTATTAAAGTTATGGTATCCGAAAGGCTATACAAAAAAATAGACAGATATTCACACTTACAACTACAAACTAAGTCTGAATTTATTAGGACTGCAGTAAGGAGAAGAATTGCTGAAATTAATCGATCAATCTATCCTAATAAAACAGATCCACAATTTAATAGGATAAATAGACGTGATGTTTTGAAAGAACTAAAAAATTTGCAATCCACTCACGAAAAAAGAGAATATTTAACGACACCAAGTAAGGAAGAATTGATAGAACGAGAGAACATACTAGAAGAAAGGAAGAAGGAATTAGAAAAAGAATTAGATAAAATTGAAAAAGAAAGGCGAATAGTAATTATGACAGATAAAGTTGAATTTGGGAGTAAAGAGTATTTGGATCTCACAGAAAGGTTCCTTAAAGAGCTTACTCAAGAGGCAGGAGAACAGGCTAATGATGCAGATTATTCCATGTGCGAAGTGTATTATAACGCACCTCCTCATT
>JAHQWY010000018.1 GCA_029856445.1 Promethearchaeia archaeon | reverse complement strand
GATATAGGTTCACCATTAGTTTGAGCATTGGAGAATGGGATGAATTGAAATAACCCAATACTAAGAAACATAAAAACGATTAAAACTATTAGTTCTCGTTTTAATTTATAATAATGTACCATTTCAAACCCTTAAGAATCTTAAATCGTAATTATTAAATACAATCAGTTCTGTCTTTAAATATTTTATCCTAATATAAAATATAATACTTTGATTTTAAAAATTTGTAGGAACTTTATAGAATTTAAGATTAGTAAGCAAAAACTTAAAGGAATTGTTGAAATCTTATATTTTAAAGAAAAAATTAGTGGTTGAAAAATTAAAAAAAGATGTTGATTTATAATGGCAAGAAACACAAATGAAGATATGCGTGATTGGGTTGGGATGTTTCAATCTACTTCATTTGCGGATAGATGTTGTTATTTTATTCCCGGTTTTGGAAACACGTGTGTATTTGAAACTGAACAGGGATTAGTGTTGTTCGATTTCCCGCTAAGACAAATGGCAAGAAGAACATTCGATAGTGTAAGAACTTTTACAGATAAGCCCATCAAATATATAATATATTCACATGGTCATTTTGATCATGCTTTTGGATATGATCCTTTTCTGGAAGAAATTAATGAGAAAGGTTGGGAGATGCCTGAAATAATAGCTCATGAAAATTGTATAAAAAGGTTTGAAAAATATGAAATGCTTGAGGAGTATCACGATTGGATAAATAAAATGCAATTTGCCTCTTTAAGAGGAAGAACACAAGATGCTGCAGTTTCTGCTCAACAGACACTTAGACCGACAATAATCCTCAAAGGGAATGAAGATTTTCATAAGTTCAAACTGGACGATATTTTATTTGAAATTTACCATAATAAAGGGGAAACTGACGATTCTATATGGTTATGGGTACCTAAAAGGAAGACCATTTGTGCAGGAGATTTAATGGTTAGTTCATTTCCGAATGTAGGGAATCCTTATAAAGTTCAAAGATACCCAAAAGATTGGGCACTAGCCATGGAGAAAATGATTGAAAAGGAAGCAGATTATTTAATTCCTGGTCACGGTAGAATGATTCAAGGAAAAAAAGAAGTTAAAGAGGCTTTATCAATTACAGCCGAAGCAATGCATTTTATACATGATGAGGTCGTTAAAAGGTTAAATGAAGGTAAATGGTTCGAACAAATATTCCATGAAATGCTAGATATTTTCCCTGTTAAATTTAAGGAAAGTCCTCATTTAAGAGAAATGTATGGATGCTATCGTTTTGCAATACATGCAACTTACAGACTTTATCATGGTTGGTATAATAGCGGAAATCCAACTGATTTGTTCCCGGCAAAATCAAATAAAATTGCGAGAGAATTCTTAAAGATTAGTCCTGAAGGAAAATACTTAGAACATGCAATGAACCTATACAATGAAGGAAAATTACAATTGGCTTTACATATACTTGATGTAATAATAAAAGGAAGTGAAAATGAGCGTAGCGAAGTAAGATTAAAAGCTTTAAATTTGAAATTTAAAACATTAAAAGAAAAAACAAAAAAAGAATCCTCATTCATAGCTGCAAATATCATCAACAATGCTGCAGTGCAAATTAAAGAAAAACTGAAAGATTTAGAAAAATCTTAATAACTTTTCTTTACGTTCCAGCTATCCTCTGCGGATAATATGATTGAGCTTTGAGGTTTTCATGTAATAATTTATCAATAAGCTCAAATCTTTCTTCTTTAAATTCTTTATTATACCAAAGGTTATTTAATTCGTCAGGATCATTTTTTCTATTATAAATATCTCCAAAACCTACAATATCTTCATAAATGGTTAATTTATAATCTTCTGTGATTAAATGGCGTAATCGGGACTTTAAAGGTCCTATTTCCTCATCATTTTCAATAAAGCAACATTCTCTTATTTTTCTTTCAGGATTTTTTAAAATAGGAGTTATGTCATAACCTTGCATATCTGGAGGGTGGTCCTTTCCTTTTATCCCTAATAGATTTAGAATAGTTTTAGGATAGTCAATCGTACTGACCAATGAATCTGAAACAGTTGCCTGTATATTTAACCCAGGGACCTTCCATATTAAAGGTAATTGTAGTACTCCATTAAAAGGGCAAGGTCCTTTAAATAAAAGTCCATGATCACCCATTAAATCACCGTGGTCACTAGTAAAAATTACGATTGTGTTTTCTGAAATACCTAATTTTTCTAAGGAGGCTAAAATTTGACCAATGCTATAATCAACATAAGTAATTGAAGCGTATGTTAACGCAGTAATTTTTTTGACTTCGTCTTCAGTAGATTCTCGTAGAAATGCTTTCTTAAAAGGTGGATTTTTCAGATGTTTCCCTAAAAATTTATGATTATACAAGTTCTCTACATCATTAAAGTTAGCTGGAAGCTCTATATCTTCAGGTTTATACCTCTCTCGAAACCTTTTAGGAGGAATTATTGGGTAATGAGGATCTGGAAATGAACAATGCAGATAGAATGGTTTATTTCCATAATCTCCTTTAGCAAAACGTTCTAAAAATGCGAGGGTACGTTCTTTAACATAGGTAGTATTATAGTATTCTTCAGGGATATCATCACAATAAAGGCTAAACAAATAATCATAGTTTAAGCATCTTTTTTTAACATCATTTGCTACACTAGGGGATTTCTCTTCTAACCATTCAATATAATGTCCTGAGCATATGCTCCCATTTCCAACAACCAATTCTACCTCATCATAGCCATAGTAAGGATTTGGAAATTTTTCTCTTACAGGATCCTTCCTACCTTTTGGATGCGCCCAACTCGCTAAGTTTTCTGCTGATAACGACTTCCTTTTAAACGGAGCCATCCAGAATTGATGATGGATTTTACCAATTGCCGCTGTATGCCATCCTTTATTTCGAAGAGTCTTTGTAATTGTAGGGACATTTTCATTTAAATTTATTCCATTACTTCTTACTCCATGCACATTTGGGTAAAGTCCAGTCATCATAGTAGCGCGGTTGGGCATACAAATTGGGTTAGTACAGAAATAGTTTGTAAACCTAACACTTTCACTTGCAAACTTATCAATATTCGGAGTTTTTAATGTTTTGTTTCCATAACAACCTAAATGGTCTACTCTTTGAGCATCTGTAATTATAAATAAAACATTCATTTTTTCATTCATAATACTCATAAATTTTTTCTAGATTGGTATTAGGTGAATTAATTTAATAATAATTTATTATTAGGTTCCTGCTATCCTTTTAGGATAACGTGTTTGAGTCTTAAGACATTCTTGTAATAGTCTATTCACTAAAAAGAATCGTATATTATTATAGTCAGGATCAAACCAAAGATTGTGTAATTCGTTTGGATCGTTTTTACGGTCGAATAAATCACCAAAGTCCTTAATACCTTCATATATTGTTAATTTATGGTTTTTTGTTATTAAATGCCTTAATCTTACGTTAAGAGGTCCGATTTCTTCATCTTCTTCGATTAAGCAACAATCTCTTAGTTTTATTTTAGAATTCTCAGGTTCTCTTAAGATTGGAGTTATGTCATATCCTTGCATATCAGGAGGTTGTTGTTTCTCTTTTATTCCTAAAAGATTTAGAATAGTTTTCGGGTAATCAATAGAGCTCATTAAGGCATCTGTTGTACCGGGGTTCACTATTCCAGGAACTCTCCATATCATAGGGATATGAAGAACTCCCATATATGTTGATGGTCCCTTAAATAACATACCCTGATCACCCATTAAATCACCATGGTCGCTTGTATAAACTACAATAGTGTTATCTGCATGACCCAACTTTTCAAGAGCTAGTAAAATCTGACCAACACTTTCGTCTATGAGCGAAACAATTCCATAAGTGTAAGCAATAAACAATCTTGCTTCTTCTTCTGTTGTTTCTCTTAACATTGCACCTGGCATAACATTAATATATGGAGCAAGGTAAGGGTGATTCCGTAAATTATCGAGATTTTTAAAACTCTTAGGTAATTCAATATCTTCAGGATTATACATTGTTTTATACTTTCCTGGGGGCCATACTGGTTGGTGAGGATCAGGGAAACCGCAATGGATATAAAAAGGTTTTTCTCCATAATCTCCATTTGCATGTCGTTCCAAAAAGGCAATAGTTCTTTCAACAACATAAGCACTTGAATAGAGTTCTACAGGGATTTCATGTTCAGTAAACACAGAGAAAAAATTATCAGTACTCTTCCATCGTTCTCTCATTTTACTTGCGAGTTCTGGAGATCTCTCTTCTAACCAATCTAAATAATGACCGCATAAACAGGCTCCATGTCCTAGTGCCATTTCAACTTCTTGATACCCATAATAGGGGATTGGGAAATTTTCACGTACGGGATAAACACCTTTCTTAGGAAATACCCAGTCATGAAAATGTTCGGTAGATTTATATCCCGCTTTATAAGGTGCCACATTAAATTGATGGTGTAATTTTCCAAATGCTACTGTTTGCCACCCACTTTTTGCAAGTGTTTGGGTAATGGTTGGTACATCGCTGGACAAAATCATCCCATTACTTCGAACCCCATGAACATTTGGATATAATCCCGTTAATAGCGTTGCCCTATTTGGCATACACATTGGATTGGTACAAAATGCATTCGTGAAGTGTACTCCTTCTCTAGATAATCTATCCAGATTAGGAGTTCTTAATATTTTATTTCCAGAACAACTCATATGATCATATCTCTGCTGATCAGAGATTATAAATAATACATTCGTTTTTTCACTCATCTCAACAATCTCTCGTTTTTGTTGTTAGCAGTTCTTTAGGGGTGTCATGAATCCTCCCGCTGTTCTTTCTGTTAATGGTATCATTGATTTACATTCTTTAATTATAACATCATCATTAAAAATAAATTTTCCAACCTTTTCAGCTCGAAAATATAATTCATTTCGTAATTCTTCCGTTAATGGTTGAAATAGATATAATTTAACCGTTGGTTCCTTTTGATTTTCTGTATCCCAGACACCTATCACAACGCCATCTAATAATATAGTTGACGTTATGTTTCCTGATTTATCAAAAACTTTATTATAATTTTTACTATCGATATATCTATCTCTTATTTTATATCCCATTGGATATGGATCTAGTTCAGGTAAGATGTTTAAAGTTCTTCCTTGAGAATTTTCCCCATGCTCTAAATTTTTTAGATCATCATCATGGATAATGAATTCATCTTGTATATCTGAAATTTGTATCTTTTTTAGTCGATTTTGTACTCTTTTTAATGATTCTCTAATTTTTGTTTTAGTTATACCTGTCCACCAAGAAATATCAGCCTCAGATACAGGTCCATATGCTTTAATATATTTTTCTACTAAATTTTGAATTGCTTCTTTCTCATTAATCTTTGATAAATCAATATCAGGAAAGTATTTCTTGAATAAAGCATATTTATTTCGTCTATCTTTCCAATTTTTAATCGGCTTACCTCTAATTAATAACCCATAATTGCACATTACCTGAATGATTGCTGGAATATCTAATTTCGAATTTAGTTTTTCCCTTATTTCAGATGCTGAAAGGTCTTGATCTTTTAAAATTTCAAGTATTTGTGGAGATAAATTGTGGTATTCCTTCATTGAAACACCCCTAACATCCATGTATTTTTCAAAAGATTCTTCAATTATTCCAAATGTAGCAGCATGAATTATAGGAATCATAGCTTTTGTTTGAATGAAGAGAGTTCTACGCATACCACGAACTCTTCCGATACTTTTGTTTTCATATAATTCCTTCTCTAAATCTGATTTTTTAAACTTTTTTGTTCTAGCTAACAAGGATAAGTAAGAGGTTTTAAGATCAGTTGAATGTAAACCACAAAGATCATCTGTTATTTTAATTATATCATCAATTTTAGAATCTTCAGTTAGATGCTGTTTTTCTTGGAGAAATTTATTAATTCTTGTTAATTTAAAAGTACTCATATTCTCCTAGTTATGAAAGGTTAATACAAAAAAAAAGTTATTAAAAAAAATATTTGAATTTTTAGATTAAGCTGCTATTTTTTTGAGTAGAAATGCAAAATTCTTCCCTAAATTCTGAAATGTAAGTTTACCTTCTGTATCTTTATCCATACCTTTAGCGTTCATCACATTAGGATTTATTCCAAGATTCCAATAACTAGATCCTACGATAAACATTTGGTTAATTCCGAAGAAATAATTGATACTTGAATAAACATGTGTCGCTCCAGCTCGCCTTACAGAAACAACTGCAGCTCCAACTTTATGTTTTAAAAGGTCTCCATTAACTTTACTTACAAGACCTGCTCTCTCAATCAATGATTTCATTCTTGCTGGTGTATCTGCAAAGTAAGTAGGAGCTCCAAGGATAATGCCATCGGCTTCGATCATTTTTCCTAGATATTCATTTAATTTATCAGTTTTAACTGAACACTCTTTATCTCTATTCTGAGCGCAACGATAGCAAGAAATACACCCTTGAATTTTATCCATGCCCATCCATACATATTCCACTTCTACTCCAGCAGCCTTTAATTCATCCATAACAATATTTAAACAAAAACGAGTATTACCTTCGTCCCGAGGGCTTCCATTAAATACAACAACTTTCATATTTATAACCTAAAAGAAACTATTATATCGCTTATTATTATATCGCTTTTATTTTTTATGATAATAAAAAGTCTATCTGAGGATACATAATCAGATATTTTTCTAATTACTTTTTATTAACTAAAATCCAGATTTTCAATCTTTTAATTACTAATAATAATATTCAAGAAAAAACAAAGAGCTTATTTATTCCCTAAGAAAAGCTTCTCCAGCCATGTTAGGTAATATAAAAAAAAAAATAATAAAATAATATTATATCACGCACTTATTTATAATTAATATATAAAGGAAGATAACTATACTCTTTGAATCTTATAATGCATAATCGTCCTGAGTTGCTTGCTCCAGTTCAAGATTGGAATTCATTAAAATTAATTGGTAACTTGACTGATGCGATATATTTTGGTGTAAAAGAGTATAATATGAGAATAAAAGCAAAAAATTTTGAACAAAATGATTTAAAGAAAATAGCGGAATATTGTCATAACCAAGAATCCCCTATAAAAACATATTTGGCTACAAATATAATAATTTATGATAAAGAATTACAAGCTTTAGAAAATCTTATATCTCAAGCTAAAGATGCTGGAATTGATGCGATAATTGCTCACGATCTTGCAACAATTCAAATTGCTAAACGAAATAAAATTGATTTTCATATATCGACGCAAGCGAATGTTTCAAATATAGAATCAGCCAGGTTTTATGAAGAGCTTGGTGCTGAAAGAATAATTTTAGCAAGAGAGTTATCACTTAAGCAAATTAAATTGATTAAACATCTATTGAATAAGACTAAAATTGAATGTTTTGTGCATGGTTCAATGTGCACTTCGATTTCAGGAAGATGTTATTTTTCAGCTACCATTTGTGACTCTGAAGAATATTCCGCAAATCGAGGTAATTGTCTACAACCATGCAGAAGAGAATGGAGAGTAATAGATGATGAAAGCAATGAGTTTATCTATGATGGGCAAATGTTTCTGAATGCGAAGGATTTGTGTATGATCGAATATATACCTGTATTAATTGATGCAAAAATTGATGCTTTTAAAATAGAGGGTCGCATGAAGGATCCTATCTACGTTAAAACAGTAGTTGAGTGTTATAAGGAAGCTTTGGATTCTATTTATGATAATACCTACTCTAAAGAAAAAATAAGCAATTGGCTTGAAAAACTTTCACACGTCTTCAATCGCGGCTTTCATACGGGATTTTACTTTAAAAGACCAACTATAGAAGATATTGAATTAGAAAAAAGAGGGAATATATCACCATATAAGAAATTTTATATGGGGAAAATTCTTTCTTATGATGAAAAAAGTAAATCTGCTAATGTATTGCTTGAAAGCCTAGAAGTTCCTTTAAAATTAGGAGATAAGATCATTATAGAAGGATCTACTAACTATATGATTGAAACTATAAAAAAGATGATCTATAAAGGGGAGAAAATCCAAAGCATATCAAGAAAAAGAAATACGGAGCCTGTAAAATTTAATTTACGAATAAATAAAGAACTTAGAGCAGAAGATAAAATTTATATCATAAAAAAATGAAAATTTTTATTAGAAACAATGAATTTCGAAGAAAAAAGGAAAAAGCTAGTAAATAACCTTAAAAATCGAGATTATCCTGTTTTAACTAAACAGGAAGTAATTAATGCGATGCTTACCGTTCCTAGGCACCTTTTTGTGCCAAAAGATGCTGAATCTTCTGCTTATATAGATTCACCTCTATGTATTGGATCAGGTCAGACAATCAGTGCTCCCCACATGAATGCAATGATGTGTGAATATCTTGAATTAAAGGAAGGAGACAAAGTTTTAGAGGTTGGAACTGGTTCAGGATATCATGCAGCTTTATGTGCTGAGTTGGTTGCCCCGAAAGGTTCAACTAATCCTGGGCATGTGTATACAATTGAGCGCCATAAAGACTTGGTTAAAAAAGCTAAAATTAATCTTAAAGAAACAGGATACGGAAACAGGGTTACAGTAATACTTGGTGATGGTACCTTGGGATATCCCGAAGAAGCTCCTTACGATAAAATATTAGTAACTGCAGCTTCACCGAAAAAAATACCGCCACCGTTAAGAGAACAACTTAAAGATGGGGGAATTCTTTGTATACCAGCAGGATCTAAGAGTTTTAGTCAAGATTTGTATATTGTAAAAAAGCGTGGCGAAGATTTTGATTCAAAAAGAATTACTGGTGTCCGTTTTGTGCCGTTGATTGGGAAATATGGATTTGAATCCTAATATCTGTTATATAGATATCTTTTCCTTTTATTAGTTAATTTTCTTTTCTTTAAACAACTTCGTATTTGATTTACATATTTTGATCTTTCAATACAAGATTTTAAGTTATCGTCACAACAATTCCAGCTCAAACAGTCATTTACAAACCCATTATTTTCTCTCAAATCATAAACACCTTATTTAAAAGGGAACTATTCCAATTTCAATAATATTTAATAAAATTGGGTATATGAATATTCGATTTATTAAATAACAGAAATAAGGAAGAAATTAATTACAATTTATAATTTCTCAATATTTTAAATTTATATTTATTAGACTATTGAGATAAATAGTAGGATTAGACTATTTTTTTCTGAATTTTTTCTTTAATTTTTGTTCCATCAGTTTCTTTCTAACATTTCTGATGTGTTCATTATTTTCAATACTAGTTTTCACAGAATTATTAGTATAACTCCAGCCATTTCGTTTCCCATCATGATTAGTTCCCATAGTCAATGAAACCAACAATTTTTATATCTTCTTACTTTCTATTAGTGGCTTAATATATTTAAAATGTGGTTAAATCGACGAAATTCTTACGAATATCGATAAATTTGTAAAATATAGGAAAGTATAAATATTAAAAAGTCTTTATTTTGAGATGAAATTCAACACTCTTTTCACATTTAAGAAGAGGAGTTATATTGATTCCTTGATATATCTTCTTATAACCTTCTTCAGTATACACATAGGCGATAATTGGAAATTTATAAAATTTAACTTTATTTGAGTCGTTTGAAATATTAAATTCCACATTTATGTCGTATGATTCATCATAAGCTTTAAAATATGTTCCCGCATATTGGAAAGGCTCTAAAAGATCTATTTCTTTATTACTATCCATTTCTAATTGGTTACTTACCCATTGGAATTTATTTGTGTCACCATTAAAGAAAAAGGGAATATCAATAGCCACATTTAAATTATTGATAATCCTTTGGAGAACTTCTTCCTTACCAGAAATTTGTTCGAAATTAATTCTTACTTTGATTTCAATTTCATTGTCTTCTACATAGATATCTTTTGTAATTCTGACTGGATTTCTGTAATCTGAACCTGGATCTTTTACATTACCTACTTTTTCCATCTCTAAAATCGCCTTCTTTCCTTCTTTTTCGCTACTAGTAACTGTAAAATTGCCAGTTACAAAATCTCCAAATTCATAGTATCTATCTGAATGCAATTGTTTAAGAGTCGCATCATCATGCAAAAATCTCAAGCGAAACATATTTCTTCTAAATCTATCAACTAAAACTTCCTCTGTCTCCAATTTTTTACTTTCATGGTAAGCTTCAGGCCATCTTGTCAAGGTATTTAACAAATTATACGATTTTGGTTTATAATCTAGTTCAAAAAGAGTACCACCATCATTAGGATCAATATAAAGATTATAAATATCTGATTCAATAATATATTCTGTTTTAGAATCTTTACTGAAATCGAACGGGGTGATGTACATATATGAAGTCAAGTCTGGGTTAATGAGTGCGTTGATTGTATCTATTAATTTCTCTGCATTTATTAAATGGGTATAAACGGAAAATCTTAGGAATTGCAAATAAACTCCTCCAAATAAACCATGCCAATAACAGTCATTACATTGGGCTTTGTATATCTCATCCCATGCATCATTTATTTTGCTTAAGATTATAGAGACGATATTATCATCTTGAACATTTAATAAATTTTCTTCGGCAGAAATGAGCTTTTCTCTTACATAAAGCATTTTCTTGTGCATATTATTTGATTCTGGATATTTTACAAGGAAATATCTCCAAAATCCTCCTTTTAAAAATTGGTATGTCTCACTTTGGGTTTCATCATCCTTCAGCATCTTTCTAATTCTTTTAAAATTCTTGCGAATATGAGTTGGGAGCACCCATTCTTCCATTTTATCATAACTAGCTGTAGGTAGATATATTAAACTTCTTGCTGGGAATTTTTCCATATATTCCGAAAGTGTTATGGATTTTATCCATTCATTAGAAATAACTTGTCCAAAAAATGCAGGGATAAAAGGCTTTCCTCCGTCTCCATCTTCATGACCTTGTCCTTCTACATAACAAATTTGGTGAGTAGTACCCCAAACACCCATTTTCTCAGCATCAGATATTAATAACACAATTCTATCGCCGTCTTCGTTAGCCATTTTCCGTAAATAGTCAATAGAGTAATAGGTTGGTTTCCAAGGAGTTAGATATCTTAATTCTTCATTGATTGGAAATATTCTTAATGTTTTACCTTCATCTTCAGTAACATATGAATAGAGCGTTTCCTCTTCTGTTATTCCTGTTGATCTGAAATGATTATCATCAACAATCACGTATTTTAAGCCTACATCATTAAGAAAAGAAGGATAATTTGGTTCCCAAACTCGTTCTGACAACCAGGCACCTTTCACTTCTAGATCAAAAGTGTTTTTTATTAAATCTGATAATTTTCGCATTTGTGCTATTTTATCTCTATATGGAATAATCGCAAACATTGGTTCATAAAAACCGCCACCTATTATCTCTATTTGCCCCCTATTTGCCATGGTTTTTAGTTTTTCTATGAATTCAGGTTTATTATCTAAAAGCCATTCTAATAAATTACCTGAAAAATGTAATGTAATTTTAACATCAGGAAATTTGAATATATGATCAATTAAAGGATCATACGACTTTTCATATACATCTTCAAAAACCCAAGGGAAATTGTCAACAGGTTGGTGGAAGTGAAAGACAATGGGTAAATAAATTCTTTTTTCGTTCATCTTTATGAACTCACTTTTTTATTGTAGTTAAATATAAGTAAAAGATTTTTACTAAATAAATTCACTAAATGAAACTAACTATTATACATTTATGTAATTTTACTAAGTAGGTTACATCTACTTAGTATTAGCTATTTTGAGCATTTCTATGATATGGATTAAGAAAAGGAAAATGTTTCCTAGAAAAAAATAATTATAAGAATTCTTCATTTTTCTTTTCTATTATGGATTTTTAATAAATTAAATCATTTTTAACTAAATTTATTATTCCATATTTCTCTGATTATCATTGACTTTTTCGTTTTATTAAAAGTAAGATAGAAACTTTATAGAATCCCTTTTTTATAATTTTAAATATAAGTAAAAGATTTTTACTGATAAAAGATAACTAATAATATTAATATAATTGGAAAAAAATGGTTCTTATGAGTAAGTACTTTGATAAAAATGTAATCCAAGGAGTTTGCAATTCAAATGAATTTAAAGGATGGCTTCTCTCAAGAAGATGGTTCGGAGATAAATCATCTCTATCAAATTTAGAGTTTGTGGTAGTGATTAATTATTTTAAGACAATTGCAGACAGAATTTTATTAAATATAATTGAAGTTAAAGCCTCAAATTATTCTAAAGAATATTTTTTGCCATTAATCTATTATGAGAAAATTGAAGAAATTTTAGAACCAATAGAAAAAAATAAAGATACTATTGTTAAACTTACTGAGAATACCTTTAGTAAGATATTAGCAATAACTATTGAAAATGAACAACAAGTTGTAACTCTGAATTTTATAGAAGCAGAATTTTCCCTATTTTTTTGGAGAAAAATGTTATTTGATACAGCTATTTCTGAAAAATTCCCATCATTAGACATGGAATTAACACTATATACTAAGCAGTTCGAGGATGAGATAAATATGAAGAAGGTACAAAATTTAATTGAAGCTGGTTTGTATCCTGAGAGATATGAACTCTCTCTAAATCAACTTGGAGGGGGAAATACAACTAACATATTATTTTCGCTTATAATTTCTAATAAGAGAACTCCTGAACAACCACCTATTTCATATGTGTTAAAGTCTTATAAAGACTATTCTATAAGCCTAGAACCTTCTATTTTATTTGTTTTGGTTAAAAATAAATTTCCAAGCTCTCCTAAAATATATGGAACAATTAAAGTGCAGGATAAAGAAAGTATTGGGATAATCGAAAGTGTTCCGAATATGGGGAATGTAGGTGATATCTATTGGAATGAACTCAATAAGATGATCAATAGAGTGTTCAGTGATGTAAAAAATGATTATTCTAAATATATGGAAGAATCTAATGTTTCAATTCTAATTAAACAAAACTGTGTAGAATCAATAAAAGTATCTTCTGAGATTAGCAATGATATCATCAATTTGCATCGATCGTTAATATTACCTGATAAAAAAGATTATAGTTTAGAGTCAGTAGAGAGCACAACTTATCTCAAAAGATACAGTGAGAGAT
Organism: Promethearchaeia archaeon; assembly: GCA_029856445.1. Classification (GTDB taxonomy): domain Archaea; phylum Asgardarchaeota; class Lokiarchaeia; order Sigyniarchaeales; family SOKP01; genus Loki-b32. The sequence goes on along the minus strand of JAHQWY010000018.1, from coordinate 8,761 downwards.
TAAATTCAATGATCTCCGATTTACTTACTCATATGACTCAACAACCTGAAAGTGCTTTCTTTAATTTACCTAAAATTAGTTCAATTTTAATTGATATCAAGGACATTATTGAAAAATTTCGAAATGAATTTGATGTTCCTAGGATAGATATTCAGCCTGTACATCAAGATTTACATATGGAACAAATTTTGTATAATAAATCTAATGACAAATATTCTTTCTATTTCATTGATTTTGAAGGCGATCCACAGCTAATGTATGAGGAAAAAAAAGGGAAATTTCCAGTGGAAAAGGATATAGCAGCGTTTCTTAGAGCTTTAAGTTACATTAAATTTAATACATTACTCAAATTCATTGAGAATAAAATAATTCGACGAGAAAAGTATGAAGTACCAGAAGAAATTCTTTATAATCTCTATTTTAGAAGAGCAGCGAGACCAATAGATAAGATACTTGATATTGTCCTAAATGTATTGAATAAATGGGAATCTAAGTTAATGAATAAAATTCTAAAGAAACTTAAGCTGAACTATATTCTAATTACTTATTTCTATATTGAAAGAACTCTCTATGAATTAAATTATGAAATTTTGTTTAGACCTAATAAAGTAATTATTCCCATTTTAGGATTAAAGGAAATTGTAGATAAAAGTTAAAAAATTGTCCTAATTTTCTTTTACAGGTAATTTAGCAAATTCAAATGAGTAATGAGATGAGGACCTATTAACTGCCTGTATTTCCTTTTCATATTGTTGAGTTAAACTTTTACTACCCCTCAATTCTTCTTCAGTATATCTCGGATTAAATTCATCTTGTTTAAATAAGCGCCATACAAATGCTTCCACAAATTTCTTTGGCCCAAATTTCTTTATAATGTTAATATATCCTTCATGATCAACATCTCGAAGGAAAAAACCTAAATTATCACATAAATCTAACTTATAACTCATATCATCTACCTTCCCATTAATTCGTGCAATATCGTTTATAAACCGTCCCAATTTGTCTCCTAATTTTATTTGTTCACTTTCATCGTTTCTTTCTATTAGTTTTCTTAAATAACTTCTTTTAACAATTATTAGATCTCTTTTATTTAATGATTTTATTGACATTTTTTGTTTAATAATAGATTTAGACATTTCTAGATAATTGCGTATAAAATCAGCTTTAGAAAGTCCTAATTTCAGCCGAATGTCCTCAATATTATTATTTAAATCTTCATCAATTCTTACAGTTATAACTACTGTTGAATCTTTTGACTTTTTTATATTATTTGAAGAGTAATTTATAGGAGTTGCAGATTTTTGCATAGCATTTGGGCTCATTTATAATATCCTCATATCATTTTTTTTGTATTATTTGTAATTAATTTATATCTTATGTATTATAAGTAACTTTAGTATTTTAATGCATGTAATTTTACTTTTTTATAAAATTTTTTTTTTATAGTATATAGAATTAGAATAAACTATTAAACTTATACATAAAAAACTATAATTCTAATAATTAAGAATGAGACCCCAGGAAAGTTTCTCATTTAAATATACAAATCACCTCTTAGTCTCATGAGATATAGTTAAAAGCTTGATCTAAGGAGAGATCTCCCAATATAAAGTCTAACTTATCAGATAAGATAACTTAATTTCTTAAATTTCAATAAAAAAAGTTCATCATAATTAAAAATCTATAAAAATAACTAAATAGATACGTTAAAGGTAATACCCGTTTTTTATTAAAGAAATCGTTAAATTTTCATAAATTTTTCTCCGAATTTCGTCATAATTAATTTGGTTTAGATTTAATTGCTTTTCTTTAACATTTAACATTTTTCTTTCTTATTCTTCATCCAAATGATAATAATTCCTTAGTTTGACTTATAATTTTTCAGATTTTATCTTTTTCAGTACTTTAATTTTATTAGATGAATATTTATTAAAAATATCGTTTAACCAAACGAAATTAAATTTTCATCTTTTTCTTATATCAAATGTAACTATAAAATTCATTTATATTATATTATTACAAATGAATAATAATTTTTTCCCAGAAATCCTTAAAAGTCTATTAAAACATAATTTTCTTGTAATCGAAAGCAAAAAATTAATAAAGGGTTGAAGAAAAAGTTATGGAAATTTCACAATCTGGATTTTTGGAGGTAAATCTGCAAAGTAAATCAGAATCCGTCTTAATAGAGTCAGATGATCAAATTGAAAAGATTGTTAAAGCCTTATCTTCAAGCACACGGAGGAAAATTCTGCATTATATTCAAGAAGAACCTATGGATGTATCAAATATTGCATCCAATTTACAGATGACCGAGGCAAATATATCAGCTCAAATCAAGAAACTTGAAGATGCAGGTCTAATTATATGCGATTATACTTCAGGAGCACATGGAGTTCGAAAACTTAGTAAGCTAAAGTTCAATAAACTAACAATCAATTTTTAACCTCTTATTTATTTTTAGACCGTATTAAGTAGCATCTCTAGTTTATTATTTAGATTTAATACTAATGCATCTTAGTAATCTTATTATTAATAGTTAATTTAATTGTAAAATTATGATGCGAGAATTTGGAATAATATGGGAAGCAATAAATTTTACTTTTATAAATTATGGCAATATAAAAAGAAAATCAGGAGAAATTCCATATGTAATTCATCCTATCCGAGTTGCTATGATTTTACGAGCTGCTGGTTTTTCTGAATTTAAGAATAGGAACTTAATGCTGGCAGCTTTATTTCATGATCTTTTAGAAGACACAAATTTGTCATTTGCAGATTTAAAAGCAGAATATGGAAAAAAAATTGCTTTGATTGTAAAAGAGTTATCAAAGCCGGAAAAAGTTAGCAAAAACGAATGGCTAAGAGCATTCGGCAGGACATCAACAGAAGCTAAATTAGTAAAAATGGCTGATCGGATAGATAATCTTATGGATATGAAATCAATTGAATGGACAGTTGAAAAAAGAAGAAAATATGCACAACAAAGCTTAATCATTTTAGAGACTTGTGGGAAAGCAAGTTCAAGGTTAGCAAATAAGCTAAAACAACTTATAGGAAAAACGTTAAATGATTTATAAGAAAATATTTGTTAATATTTCATTTGTTCCCTTGAGGAATTTTGTCAGAATATGTTCGTTTCTTAGGTTAATTGGAGAAAGAAATTAATTGGTAATTTTTACTGATTTTATTTCCTTTTTAGCTAGAATAGTAACATTTTTTTCCTGTTCAGTTATTTTAGGTTTATTTATAGATACGGTTTTGATTTCTTCTCTTTGGTTCATAAATTCCCTTAGTTCATCAGAAACTATTGATTTCGTCATTCCCATTGAATGAAGCATATCTAATCCGCTCACAATCACCGTTTTGGCAAACCGTGGAATATTTTTTATCATCCAATTAAATTCTCCAAAAGGATTAGTATATCTTTTCAAAAGCATTTTAAACCAACCTTTACTTAGATAATAAGCTGAATATGCTTCAGCAACTAATCTATACATGTCTCTACTAGTTAGTTGCTCAGTCCTCATCATTGGAAAGAATAAATTATAATGTTTGTAATTATTACTGGTTATCATTCCCTTTTCTTTCATTTCTTCATGGAATTCAGTTCCTGGAAAAGCTGTTATAGGTGTGAATTGCACACACGTCATATTAAGCGATCGTGCAAATTGAATATTTTGTCTTACCATTGTTTTAGTTTCTCCCGGAAATCCAATGATTACACCTCCAAAAATCGAGATTCCACGATCTTGGAGTGCGGAAACTACTTTTCTTACCATATCAGGAGTAGTATTTTGTTTATTCATGGCATCAAGACTTTGTTGATGAACTGATTCAATACCAAGGAAAACTTGTCTCATACCTGCTTTATGCATTAAATCAACTAACCATGGATTTCGGTATAAAGTATCAACTCGCGATTGACAAGAAAAGTTCATCTTGTTTGGAACTCCTGATCGAATTATTGTTTCAAGAATTTCTTTTGTTCGTTTAACTTTAATGGTAAAATTATCTTCACAGAAAAAGATAAAATCATTTTTCCAATCTATATCATAAATCTCTCTCATAATTCTAGTAGTTGATTTTGTTCGATAGGTTACCGGAGTATCCTTATTCCGCCACATTTTAATGATACAACAGAATTTACAGTTATGAGGACATCCACGTGAAGTTTCAAGTTGAGCTACACGTGCTCCTAAATAAATATATTTTTTATCATCTAAAAGATCCCTATTAGGCATTGAAAATTTATCTAAATTGTATTCTAGCCTTCGATCTTTATTGTGTAGTACTTTTCCTTCTTTATTTTTGTATGAAATTCCATCAATAGTTTTCAATAGATTTGGGTTTTCATTCCTTTCAATATAATGTACTAATTCTTGAAATGTATATTCACCTTCCCCTCGTACTGTGTAATCAACCGCAGGATGACTTGCTACGTAATCTGGTGCTAATGTTGGATGGTATCCACCCATAATCGTTGTACATCCTTGTTCTTTAGCCATCTCAGCTACTTCAAGAGCGTGAGAAATTTGTGGTGTCATAGAACTAATAGCAACAATATCAGATCTGTTCAATAATGAACGAAATCTATGTTCTTTATATTTGTGAACTTTGAAATCAAATAGTTCCGCCTCATGTTCAGGAACCATTGCTGCAATCGAGATAAGAGCAAGAGGAGGTCCTTTAATTATTGCATCAAGTCCAGAATTAAGCCTTGCAGGATTTACATATAATATTTTCAAAACTTATATCCCCTAAACATATTTTTTTTGATTTATAATTAGCCTAATCTCCTCTAAATGATATTCAAGCTGAATATGACTTATAGAATAGAATAAACTTTGAGAATTTTTTACTAAATTCTCTTTCTATTTAATTAAATAAAATATAGAAATGAGGATTTTTAAACTTTGTTATTTCTACATAGTTTAAAAAAAACCTATTGAATAATGAGAGTCTGACCATTAAATTTTTATTAATCTCAGTTTTAATTTCTATTGGCATGCAAGAAACAAAGATACTATGTAATATGGTTAAGCAAGGATATAGCAAGGGAGCATGTGAAGTTGAGTTGCAAAATGGTACTTTACAAACAGCCTGCAAAGCAACTTTAAAATTAGAAAATGGTCAATATCATCGAGTGATATTAGCAGCTCATTTATCGAGACCTGAAGATTATTTTTCTATTTATCAGTCGGGTTGTAATCATAATTGCTTAAAATGTCACTCCTGGGAATTTTCTAAATTTTTTAACGGAGAGTGGTATTCTACTGATGTAATAGCAGAATTATGTAGAAAGTATCAGAATGAAGTAACTGTTTTTGAACCAAGAAAACGTTCTCTAATGTATTATGCTAATAATTTATGTAAACACTGTGGTTCTTGTATTTTGTTTAATAAAAGGAGCCCATTATGTCCAAACAAACTCTCGAAAGACCAGATTTTATTAAGCCCTCAAGGATTTGGTCCAGCTAGGAATATTATCGCATTTACAGGGGGAGATATTGCATGTCAAGCAGATTTTTATGTTGAAGTAACAAAAAAAATAAAGGAAAAATGTGAAGATTTATGGGTTCTATTAGAAACTAATGGTTTCGGGCTCACCCCCAAAAATTTAAATCTTTTTCAAGCAGCAGGATTAGACTCCTATTGGCTTGATATTAAAGCATTTGATACTGATCTCTATAAGAAACTGTGTGGAACTTCTAACAAGACTGTTCTTAACGCCCCAAAAGAAATTGTCAAAAGAAATTTTAATTTAGAAGTTCTGACCGTATATATCCCAAATCTAATTGAAACTGACCAGTTCAAGAAAATAGCAGAACTAATTGTTAGTATTGATGATCAAATTCCATTCCATATCTTAGCCTTTTTTCCACAGTATAAGCTAACTAAATATAGAATACCAAAATTAGAAGAAATCATAGAAACTTATGAAATTATAAAAGATGTTGGTATAAAGCACATTCAAATTGGAAATGTTGGCGTGTTTGCTAAAACGGATGAAGAAATAAAAAAATTAATAAAGACAGTTGGTCCTGATGTAATTTAGAAAAGATTAAATTATTGAAAATAAGTGATTAAGGTGTTTTTAATGTTTTCAAAATGACCTAAGTTGAGTTTTAAAAGGTCATCAAAAACTTCCCTAATACCTACTTTTTCAATTCTCTTCGCAATTTTAAAGTAAGGGGAATCCTTTAATTCTTTAGTTAGTTTTTTATTCTCTTCAATGTTCTCTAATAAATAGTCAGTTGAACTTAGTTGATATACTCCCAACATTCCTTGGATTATTGCCATCAACATTGTGTCAAAAGTTACTCTTAATATTATTTCATGGTCAAAATCTGAAACTTGTGGCAATAGATAAGATTTAAGAAGAGCAATTGATTCTTTGAACCGTTGGAGAGAATCAGTACCGAGTTCCTTAATTTTCTCATTAAAATCACGGTTTTCAGAAGCCCTTAGACATAAAGCAGCAACAGTTTGGTATTCAGCAACAAAATGGATAAATCGCGCTTTTGCATTAAGCAATGTGTCCTTTGAAGTTTCCTCATCTATTAGATCTCCTAAATTTTCCAATGCTTTTTCAAAATATCCTGCTATGTCGTTGAATTTTTTGGCAGAAACTTCAAATTCTTGTCTCGTTAAAAGATTTAATGCTCTTTTTTCCTCTTTTTCATAAAGTTCATGAAATTTATTTATTTTCATTACTGCTTTTAGGATTAAATTCTTACCCACATCCTTTTTTATCCCTGAGCGTTCAAAAGCTTGACCAGCTTTTAATAAGAAGATTGAACTTAAATTGTTATATTCTTCTGGATCAATTTCAGACAAATATTCTGAAGCTTTTTCCCAAGATTCTCCTGCGGTTCTCCAATCTCGCATGTTATTTGATATATTTCCTAATTGGATTAATAATTTTGCTGAAACTTCATATAATTTTAATTCTTCAGTTTTTCTAATAATAGATTTCAACCTATAGGTTGCATGGATATTATTTTTGAATTGTGCGATTATTTGAGCAATCCTTACATAAAGTTCATCTATTTTTATATAACTTCCGAGGTCTATATATATTTGAGCCGCTTTCTCATAGAAATCAATGGCTTCATCTCCTTTATTTTTATCAACTAAGATTTCAGCCCTATCTATTAACTGTATAGCTCTAATTTCTAAATCTTCTCTATCTTCGTTATTAATCATAGCTTATAATAAAAGAAATTTTTTTTTCCAAATTGTATAGACTTAATATACATATTAAAACCTTAGTATTAATAGCTTTTTATTATTTTTTTCCATTTTATTATCGATCACTGATGAATACGGGTAAGAGAAACGTAATTTATTGTTTAAACAATTTCATATTTTTACTTCTGATGATTTTTTTAAATTCTAGAGATTGATAGGCTGAAGAGAATGATTCTTTTGCATCTTCAATTGCTCCGTAAAAAATAAAATTAGAGTACCACGTGGCAATAAACATTATACTAGCTCGTCTATAACGGGTATGGAATTTAATATTTAAACGAGGAGAGGAGTATTGAAAAAGAAAAAGATTAGGTGCTGTACCTACTGGAAGCTGCAAAGCTGTACTAACTAATTGTTGCGTTTCTAAAACGTGAGCTAAGCTTTCTAAGTTTATTACACCTCCATCAATCCAAATTTTTTCAATCCCTAAACTTTTTAATCCGTCAATTATGCTTATATCGTTAGGTTGATTCTTTCCAGTAATATATTCATATCTTTGAGTTGATGTCATATTTTCTGAGCCAAGTATTAAAACAACAGTAGATTGGATTTTGTATTTTTGAAGAATCTCCAATTCTTGTTTATTTTTAAGATTTGAAATAGTATTGTATATATATTGATCAGGTTTAACTCCATGTTCGGATAAGTATTTAATCCCAGCAACTCTAGATTCGAAATTCCCTCCTAATATAAATGGGGGATCAAAGTTGTTTAGATAAAATTCCAAGTATTTGATCAAAGCATCGGGTTTAGTTGCTGAGATTTCAATAAGGTTGGGAATTTTATATTGTTTTGATAGAGATAATTGCATGTTTATTCGTTTTAGTGCCTTAGTCTCATTAAAAATCTCACTATTTTTTCTATTAACAATAGGTTGTCCTTGATAAAAAAGAGTTCCTATCAGTACGGGAGGTAAGTCAAAGTCTCCTCTGCCTAATTTAACGTCACCATAGCTATAAAATTTGGGTTCACTCATTATTGTTTAACAGCAAGAAGGCAATATAGTTAATAAATTAACCTAAGAAATTAAATAATTCTATCTCGAGGTTTTCGCGATTTTTCAATGTTTAGTCTAATATCGAGCTCTGCTATCAACCATACCAATACATCATATGGAGTAGCATAAAAATAGATTTCTGCTGCTTTTTCCCTAATGCGGTCTCTATGGGCGTATCGAGGATCTCTTTGAGCAACAAGTTGTCTTTCAGCTAGCATCCAACATAAAGTATCATATGTATAATTCTTTTGGGAAAGATAGTAGGCAGCGACTCCTATTTGGTGCTGTAATTTTTCATTCATTTCATTCATATTGATCAGATACAAATTTTAATTAATATAGATGGAGTTTAACATCACAACTTCTACAATGACCATCCTTAAGTTTTTTAAAACAATCCTCATGATAAAGGGTATTACATTCGAGATTACCACATTGAACTGCGTGTTGTCCTTTCTCAAATATTAAATGACATACGGGACATGCACTAAACAAAGCATCCTCCCC
>JAHQWY010000206.1 GCA_029856445.1 Promethearchaeia archaeon | reverse complement strand
AATGGTGCTGATGGTGTAGCGATAATCTCTTGAAAGGAAGGAGAATGCGAATTCGGGAATGGTAATATGAATACTTATGAACATATAATAACACTCAAGAAGTTGTTAAAACATAAGGGTATTTCTGAAGAACGTGTTCAACAATACTTTTGTTCGGCAGCAGAAGTTGAAAAATTTATTAACTCCGTTGATGATATTTCCACAAAAATTCATGCCCTCCCTCCTCTACCAAAAAGTAATCCGAACTAGAATGATCTTTTCAAAAAAATTATAGTTGAGAAGAAACTACCCCGCTGCACGGGTTTTCGGAGAAAATATATTTTAAAAAATAAAGAGTACTATTATGAGTTTAGAAGAAAAATTTTCATGGGAATTTTTAAAAAATGTAGCAGATGCCTTAGATTCATATAGAATTCGAGTACTAATTGACGCTAAAAAAGATGTATTAGAAGTTGGAATTTATGATGAACTCCAATACGAAACAATCCTTTATAAGATGCTGGATGAAGAAATATTAAAATATTCCCTATTTAATTTTCTAAAAAATAAATCTAAAGCTAATTGTCAAGATTTAGAAATATTTTCTAAAGAATTCTCTATTGAATTAAATAAAACTCTGAGTTTATTAGAATTACTTAAAAATGAACAGCTTGTCGATGTAAAAGAGTTATATGACAAAATTGAAGGAAGTGAAGATAACCCTGAAACACTAATCTTTAAAGATTTCTCAATAGAGGCAACCAATGGAGATATCTCAAAAATAAAATCCATATATGAACCTGTAAAGGTAGTATTTGAATCTAAAAATTGTTCAGGTTGCGGATTGTGTGCTGCAATTTGTCCAGTAAACTGTCTACATATTTATAATGGTTTTGGTAAAATTGATGAAGATAAGTGTATTCGCTGCGGATTATGTTACTTCGTATGTCCTAGAACCTATCTACCAGTAAGAGTTCTAAATATGACTCAAGAAAAGACCTCAGAAATTAAAGAATATCAAAATATTGGACATTTTATTGAAGCCTATTCTGCAAGAACTAAAGTAAAAGAAATTTCAGAAATATGCCAAGATGGAGGTATTTCTAGTACTTGTTTGCATTATCTCTTTGATAGGAATAAAATAGATCTTGCACTAGGAGCAAAAATGAGCAACACCCTTTGGCGTCCTGAACCAGTCCTACTTAAAAATAAAGAAGATATCCTCTCAACAGCAGGAACTAAATATGTAAATAATCCTAATTTACAATTACTTAACCTAAATGAATTGAAGGATAAGAAAATTGCTGTAGTTGGAGTACCATGTCAAATGCAAGCACTCCTAAAATCCAAGATTTATGATATTGGTTTTCCATCTTTGAATAATAATGAATATCGAATTGGAATTTTCTGTATGGAATCTTTTTCTTATGAATCACTGCTTAAAATATGTGAGAAATTAAATGTGGATATAAATGACGCAAAGAAGATGGATATCAATAAAGGTAAATTCTTTGTATATACTAAGAAAGGGGAAGAATTAAATATTCCTATTAAAGAGATCTCTCACTTAGGTAGAGAAGAATGTGAGATGTGCTATGATTTAACTTCTGAATCAGCAGATATTTCAATTGGTTCTATTGGTTCTCCTTCTGGTTGGAACACTGTTCTAATACGTACTGAGAAAGGAAAAAAACTCTATGATGAATTAGTATCTAGTAATTTAATTGAATCCAAACCAATAGAGGACGTAAAGCCTGGCTTACCATTACTCCAGAGGATTGCTGGTTCTAAAAAAACTAATAGTAAAAAACACATTAATTCCAAATTGGAAGAAAATAAGAGAGTACCTAATTATTGATTTAAACTCTTTCAAAATTCAGCTTTTTATCTAATAGTATTCTTTACTCACAAGGTTTAAGATAACTTTTTATATCTCCTTAACTTCTCTTTTTATAATTTTTATATTATTGTATAAAAAGGGCGTTATCAAAATGATATCAGAACAATTAGGAATACCCAAACGAACTAAAAGGATTACTTCAGAATGGTTAAATAAGGTTCTTCACGACTCTGGCTATCTTAAAGATTTCAATATTAAATCGATTTCGAGAGAACCATGGGGAGCTGGGGAAGGATTTATGAGTGATATGGCAAGGCTAACGATTACTTATGATAAAGATTCTCCTAACTTACCAAAAACAATGATTGTAAAAATGCCTACAACTTATAGAACAGCCTTTGCTCTTGCACTTCAATATAATCTTTATGAAAAGGAGATAAGATTTTATACGGAAATAGCACCAAAAAGTCCTATACGCGTTCCAGGTCTTATTTATTCGGATTATGATATTGAAGTTAAAAAATATATTCTCATTCTTGAAGATTGTTCATGTTATGAGATGGTTGACGCGATTGAAGGTTTAAGTTATGAACAAACTAAACAAGCAATAAATTCAATAGCAGATTTTCATGCTCGATGGTGGGATGCCCCAGATCTTTTTTCATTTGATTGGTTACCTGCACCAAAAGATGAGGATATAAAAAAGGCTTTTACCACTACCTTTCGTAATTCATGGGATTTAGCAGTAAAATCAGAATCTTTTCTGAAAATTCTTCCAGAAGGTAGTCTAGGAGCTGGTGAAAAAGTGTATAAACATTTTCCATGGCTACTTAATAATGTCAAAGATGAAAATTTGACTATAGTTCATCTTGACTACAAATCAGACAATATGTTTTTTGATTCTGAAAACAGTGAAAATCCTTTAATAATTTGTGATTGGGCAAACACACTAATAAGTGCAGGTTTAGTAGATATTGGATACCTTTTAGGAGGAAGTATTAAAGTTGATTTAAGACAACAAATTGAAGAGGAAATGATAAAATTATATATAAAACGAATAGAAGAAAACGGGATTACGATTGATACAGATTTTGATGAAGTTTGGGAAAATTATTTAATTTCTTTGATGTTTTATGCGTGGGGGCCTCCCCTTGTTTTTGCACAGTTAGATACACGTGATCCTAAAGCTTTTGAAATATTCAAGGAATCTACAAACCGATTTTTTAGAGCTATTATCGATAATGATGCAACCAGCATACTCCCCTCTTGAAAATTTAAAACACTTCATGAATAAGAATTGAGATAATTATTTATATTACCTTAACTTCTCTTTTTATAATTTTTATATTTTTGTAGAAAAAGGGCGTTATTAAAATGATATCAGAACAATTAGCAATTCCTAAAAGAACCAAAAGAATTACTTCAGAATGGTTAAATAAGGTTCTTCATGACTCGGGGTACCTTAAAGATATTAATATTGAATCGATTTCGAGAGAACCATGTGGTGCAGGGGAGGGATTTGTAAGTGATATGGCAAGACTAACAATTACTTATGATAAAGAATCTTCTGACTTGCCAAAAACTATGATCGTAAAAATGCCAACAACCTTTAGGACTGCCTTAGCGGTTGCACTTCAATATAATATTTATGAAAAAGAGATAAGATTTTATACTGAAATAGCACCAAAAAGTCCTATACGTGTTCCAGGTCTTATTTATTCGGATTATGATACAGAAGCTAAAAAATTTATTCTCATTCTTGAAGATTGTTCATGTTATAAGATGTGCAACCAGATTGAAGGATTAAATTATGAGCAAACTAAACAAGCAATAATTTCAATAGCTGATTTTCATGCACGATGGTGGGATGCTCCAGATCTTTTTTCTTTTGATTGGATACCAAAACCAATGGATAAAAATATATTAAAATCGTTCACTGAAACACTACGTACTTCATGGGATTGGGCTATAAAATCAGAAAAATTTTTGGATTTTCTTCCAGAAGGAGGTCTAGAGGCTGGTGAAAAGGTATATAAACATTTTCCATGGCTTCTTAATAATGTCAGAAAAGATAATTTAACTATTTGTCATTTTGACTATCGAGGAGACAATATGTTTTTTGACTCTGAAAACAATAAAAGACCAACAATAATTATTGATTGGGGTGGGGTATTAATAAGTGGAGGTGTCCTCGATGTCGCATACTTTTTATCAGGCAGTATAAAATTCGATTTAAGACGAAAAATTGAAAAGGAAATGATTAAATTATATTTGAAACGAATAGAAGAAAATGGAATTAAGAGTTATGATTTTGGTATGGCATGGTATGATTACTTAAAGGGTTTGATTTCTTATGTGTGGTTACCTGCTCTTAGTTTTACACAGTTGGATACAAGCGACCCAAGGGGAACTGAACTATTAAGGGAAGGTATGAAGCGATACTTTTGGGCTATAATCGATAACGATGCTACAAGTGTACTCCCATCTTAAAAACTATGTTTCAAAACTGGAAAAAGGTGACTAATTAAATTTTAAATTCAAAATATTATTCCTTTTTCCTTATCTTTTAGCTAATTCTTAGGGAAAACCAAAAATTTAATATTAAATTCTATATTAACTACCATTAAATCAACAAGTAAAACATATTTTTAGATTGATTTCAAATGAGTTCTTCATCTGCGATACGACCCAAGAATTTCCGTGAAAAGGTTTTTTTCCGTCAACTTCGTTCTCAAGTGGATGGGAATGCAAAAGTTGAATACGGACTAACACAAATCAGAGGAGTTGGGAGAAGATTTGCTCAAGCAATTGTTAGAGTAGCAGAAATAGATCCTACTATAAGAATTGGAGCAATTCCCGAAAAAGATTTAAATAAAATTGAAGAAATAATTTTGGATCCTGTTGAAAATGGAATCCCAAATTGGATGGTTAATAGACCTAAAGATTTACGTACCGGTAAAGACCTCCACCTTATCGCAAATAAATTAGACCTCTCATTGAAGAATGATATAGATAGAATGAAGAAAATTAAATCTTATAAAGGTGTTCGCCACCACTTAAGACTCAAGGTACGTGGTCAAAAAACTAAAAGCACTGGTCGTCATGGGTTAGTTGTTGGAGTTGTGCGAAGGAAAAAAGGTCAACAACAACAGAAATAATAATGGTGATACTATGGGAGATCCAAGAAGATTAAAAAAGAAGTTTAGGAAACCAAAACATCCCTTTCAAAAAGAGAGAATCATAGAAGAACTGGAATTCATCGGTAAATACGGGCTAAGGAACAAAAGAGAATACTGGAAAAGCAGAACAAAATTGGCAAATTGGCGTAATATTGCTAGACAATCAAGAAGCTTAACAAAAGAAAAAGCAATTGAGGTTCAGCGAGAATTAATTAGTAAATTAGACCGGCTAGGAATCATTGGTTCAGAAGCAGAATTCGAAGATGTACTTCTCCTGACTGTTGAAGATGTCCTCAAAAGAAGACTTCAAACGCTGGTTTATGAAAAGGGATTTGCGAGTACCATTTATCAAGCACGACAATTAATAACTCACGGACATATTCAAGTAGCAGGGAAAAAAATCAATGCACCTTCATACATCGTTAAAAGAGTAGAAGAAGACCTTATTGATTTTGCCCCTAATAGTCCCCTCTCAAAAGCAAAAGAAACACAAACTAAAAGTGAAGCATAATGAGTAGAAGAGAAGAAACAAAATGGGCTATCGTCCATATTTTTTCGAGCTATAACAATACAATCGTCACTGCCACTGATTTAAGTGGCGCTGAAACTTTCGCAAAATGTACTGCCGGTATGGTAGTTAAAGCAAGTCGTGACGAATCCTCCCCCTATGCTGCTATGCAATGCGGCTTCCGTGTCGCTAATGATCTTCGAGATAAAGGAATTAGAGGGATTCATATTAAAGTTCGAGCGCCTGGTGGAAATAGAAGCCAAACCCCTGGTCCAGGGGCTCAAGCTTGTATACGTGCTCTCGCTCGAGCCGGTCTTCAAGTAGGACGGATTGAAGAAGTAACCCCTAAATCACATGATCACTGCCGTAGGAAGGGTGGTCACAGAGGAAGGAGAGTTTAATTCTTCATATAAGATAGCTCCACTCAGAAATTTGACTTATTAATCCATCAATTAGTACCTCGCTATTTTTAGTTGCTTAAGTTTTAATCACGTTGGAATAAAATCACATCTACTATTCTAAATTTAACAAAATCGATGACTTTGAATTTTTTTGAAAGGATAAATTCAGCATCTGATTTCGATGAAAATTTAATGAAAAAATTGAAGGTACTATTAAAAATATTGGAGAACCTCTTTAAGATAAGAAATAGTTTAATTAAAGAAAAGATAAAATTATATATCAAAAAATGGTTGAAAAATAATGAATGAAATTTCTTTAGAGATTGTTGAAATCCTCGAAAGGGGAGAATGTCCTTCGGGGCACAAAGTTGGTGATAAATTTAAATATCCCGATGATATCAGTAAAATTTGCCAGACTGTGTATCATGCGATTTATCCGAGTATCACCACATTAAGATTTGATGGTTCTTTTCCTTGGTCCCAAGATATGGATACGACGATGCTTTGTTGTCCAGATCCGAATAATCGCGTAGTTTTCAAAATAACTCGAACAAAAATCGATTCCTAAGAATAACTCAACCATAATAACGAACATATTAATTAATAGTAAAAGGAAGGAAAAAATGCTCTATGGATATAAGGGTAAACTCTTACATATAGATCTGGGTTCTGAAACATATAAAACCATCAACATTCCCAGCAGAATTTTAAAAAAATATATTGGTGGAAGAGGTCTCGGGGCTAAATTTTATTGGGACTTGATA
>JAHQWY010000205.1 GCA_029856445.1 Promethearchaeia archaeon | reverse complement strand
AATTAAAGATCTATGATTCATAGTAATTAAGTATCAAAATAATGAGTAAAATTTCAGAAAAAGTTTAAAAAAGGAAAATATGAGCCGAAATTTTCGTTTATATTTGACGAGCACCGCACAATGGACAAATTTCTGAATCTCCAACTGGATTTCCACAATCTTTACATCTCTTAATCTCATCTACTATATCCTCATCATCAGAAATGCCAATTTTATCTTCAAATTCCTCAAGTTTTCCTATTCCTTTTGAGAAGATAGATCCTGGTCTATCCCCCGGCCATATTATATTGACCACTATAGCAGAAACTACTAAAACAATAAAAACAACAATATAAAAAGACAAACTCGCACCGAGATTATCTTTAAAGAATTGTGTTGTAGTAGTGATCCAATCGACCATCCATTCTCCTATAGGAGTTACTAATGGTTTTAGAAAAAGGAGGATAGCAGTAGTTATATTTGCAATTATTTCCAAAAATTCCATAGTCTGAAATATCATTTTTCTTATACCACCTCTTATTCTTTCATCCGATTTTCCCGGATTTTCTCTCTATTAATCGTATAATCAAAAATATCATATATCTTAAGTACGATTGTTAAAAAATAGACTCCCATATATATTAAAATCATCTGTGAAATATCTAAAGTAAAAAATCCATAATCTATGATAATGAATTTTATTTCCGAAGCACCAGAGAATTTATAACTCCAAAGATATAAACAATTTATTATAACTTGAATGAGCGCAAATATACCCTTTCTAATTGATTGTTTTGGAGAAGAATATTTGAAAAATGCAAAACCACTTGCTAGTAATCCAAAAGCAGTTAACCAAAAAAGAATATTGTGTTGATCTATTTGTTCCCATTCGAAAGGTAAACCTTCAATGCTAAAGAGTAATGTAAAAAGGGTTAATGGAATAGCAAGAGTAAAAAGTACGTAGACACCAGTAAATATAAAACCTCTAACCATATTTTTAACAGCACCCATTTATATAACCCCCTATGGATATCCATAAATAAAGTAATTTTCTAACGTAATCGCAAGTGAATGTAAGCCGATAGAATAATCTAAGCTGACAGTAATATTCGCGTAAAATTCTAATATAGGAGGTACCTTTAGCCAGTTAATATCGAAAATAATTGCAGGTGAATAATAAAAATCGCTATTATTGCCAAAAAAGACGAAATCTCTAATTTCACCTTTAGGAATGTCATCAAGAGGTTGAGCTTTATCAAATATCTTGATAGCTACTGTCTCATTCATATGACTAATTGAACTATAATTTAGGAATATTTCGAGGTATAATTCTAAGTTCTCTATGTCAAAATAGCCCGTATTATTAACTTGAAACGGTAGTGAGAAATTCGTTTCAAGTGTAGATTCATTAAAATTGAATTCTGCGTTATCAAAATCTATTTGAAGATTATCTTTCTCTCTTAAGATTATCACGGCAGATAATCCACCCAAAATTGAAACCGTAGTTACCGATAATGTCAATACAGCAATAAAGATACGAAATATTAATCTAAAAACACGCGACGGTCTCATACTAATCGAAATTAGATGTTTTTTGTATTATTTTTAATAAATTTATTAAATAAACTATTAAGATATTTATAAATTTTACATTTTTAATTCTTAAGGTATTTTTCTTCTAATAACTTGTCAAAAAGGTTAATAGTAGTTCTAAGATTCATATTTTTTTTTTGGAGTTTATTAAGTTTTTTAAGAGCAAATTCTAAGATATACTTTCTTGAAAGATATGAATCTGAGTGATTATACTTAATTTTTTCTTTTACTAAAGCCTATAAGAGAATTTAAATTTATTAAATAATAATGAGTTTATATGTTTTTATTTCTTTTATTAAAAATATCTAAAGAAAAATTAAAATTTGTGTAGATAAAATGGAAAATATTCAATCGCATGCCATTGATTTTAAAGAAGTAGCTAATAAAATGAACACCTCTATCGAAAATGGTTTAACTGAAGAAGAATCAAAAATTAGATTAGAAAAATATGGCAGAAATGAACTAATTAAAGAGAAAGGTAAAACGGCTTGGCAGATATTCATAGGACAGTTTAAAGACTTTCTTATATATCTTCTTTTTTTTGCTATATTTATTTCAATTGTGATTGGAGCATATGAAGTTATTAAGAACGATGTAGCTTGGCCTTCAGAATATACTGATGCTATAGTCATTGCAGCAATTTTGATAGTAAATGCTATATTAGGATTTTACCAGGAGTATCAAGCCGAAAGATCCCTAGAAAGTCTGAAGAAATTAGCACCTCACTTCGCTAAAGTCAGGAGAGATGGTAGAGTAATAGAGATTGGTGTAGAAGAAATTGTTCCCGGAGATATTGCTCTCTTTGAAGAAGGTGATAAGTTCCCTGCAGATATAAGACTATACAAAGAATTTTCGCTTTATGTTGATGAGGCAATCTTAACTGGTGAATCAAAACCAGTGAAAAAACAGTTGAAACCTGTTGATAAGAAAATGATTTTAGCTGACAGGACTAATCTTGGTTATATGAATACAATAATTACTCGAGGTAATGGAGAAGGAATTGTTATAGGAACGGGAATGAATACTGAAATCGGTAAAATAGCAGAAAGTTTACAAGAAGAAGAAATTGAACTTAGCCCATTTCAGAAGGAAGTAAATAGATTTGGAAAGCTTCTAGGAATGGTAATACTCATAATATGTGCTCTAGTTTTTGCAATTGAATTCCTTATTATTATTATTACTGAAGGTGTTACTTTTGGTGAGCAAGAAATTAATGAAATTATAGAAGCCTTTGAAATATCAATAAGTTTAGCAGTTTCAGCTGTACCCGAAGGTTTAATAGTTGTTATTACTGTTGTTATGTCTCTGGGAATGCGTAAGATGGCAGATCGTAATGCTTTGGTTCGTAAACTTACTGCAGTTGAAACTTTAGGGAGAGTTAATGTCATCTGTTCAGATAAAACAGGGACTTTGACAAAAAACGAAATGACAGTGGTGAAAGTATTTATAGGAGGAAAAGAATATAATGTCGAGGGAGTTGGATATGAACTTGAAGGAAAGATTATTGATGATAAAGGAAAACAAGTTCCATTAACAGAAGAGAATTACCTTAAAAGATTTCTTGAGGTTTGCATGTTTTGTAATAATTCAAATGTATCTCCTAAGGATGATGGTACTAATAATACTGATGTTGTTGGTGATCCAACAGAAATATCACTAAAAGTATTAGCCATGAAAATGGAATTGGGTACAATAGCTGAAAAAGTTGATGAAATTCCTTTCAGTTCTGATAGAAAGATGATGTCAGTAATTTCAAAAATTGATAATCAGATGTATGCTTTAATTAAAGGAGCTCCCGATGTGTTGTTAAATAATGCTGGTAAGGCAATCTTGGATGGTAAAGAAAGACCCATTGATGAAGTAAAAGAGATTATTCTGAAGAAAAATGAGGAATTTGCAAAGAATGCGCTTCGAGTTTTGGGAATAACTTATAAACCTATAAAAGAAGGCTATAAAGAGGAAGAAATTGAAACTGATTATATATACCTTGGTTTAGCAGGAATTATAGATCCAGCAAGGGATGAAGTAAAAGATGCTATTGAAGAAGCTCGAGATGCTGGTATTAGAACCATCATGATTACAGGTGATCATAAAATAACTGCCATTGCCATTGCTCATGAAATCGGTTTAACACAATCAAGTGAAGCCATTACAGGAATTGAATTAGAGGAAATGAGCGACGATGAACTTCGTGAGAAAGTAAAAACAGTTGATATCTTTGCGAGAGTTTCTTCTGAACACAAACTAAGAATCTTACGTAGATTGAAAGAATTAGATTTAATTGTTTCAATGACAGGTGATGGAGTAAACGATGCTCCTGCTGTGAAAGGAGCACATGTAGGTGTAGCGATGGGTTTAAAGGGAACAGAGGTAACTCAAGAAGCTTCAGAAATGATTTTAATAGATGATAATTATGCTACAATTGTAAATGCCATAGAAGAAGGAAGGGGAATATTCGAAACAACTAAAGGATTCTTCCGATACATGTTAAGCACTAATTTTGATGAGATCTTTTTAATACTTATAGCATATATGGTAATGAAACTGATACCAACTATCTTTATAGGCCTTCCAGTTGCACCTATTCAAATTTTATGGCTAAATATCGCTACAGATGGGATTCCGGCCATGGTACTTGGCTTAACGCCTACGGATCCTGATGTAATGAAAGATAAACCTAGAAAAGGATTTACATTATTACCTGAAATAAAAGGTCCGGTTTTACTTCTTGGTATTTATACATCAATTACAGATATTTCTCTTTATTTGCTACTGTGGACTGTGTTTATTCCAGCATGGGCAACTAGTGGAATTGATCCTAAATTAGCTGGATTTGATCCATCGATTCTTGATCGCAATTTATGGCCAGATGCAAATTTTTATGCACTCTCATTAGCACAAACAATACTCTTCACCAATTTAGTGATATGTGAATTATTGTTTGTTTTCACATGTACTTCGAACATAAAACCATTCTATTTATTCCCAAACAAGCATTTATTCTGGGCTACTGGACTTTCTTTTGGTTTACAAATACTCATTTTATATACTCCTATGGGATTAGCATTCCACGTTGTACCTCTATTACACCCTTATTATTGGATCACTCTTTTTATTGCCGCATTTAGTGTTTCAGTCGTTGATGAGTTGAGAAAATATAGAATCAGGAAAAAGAGAGGATTAACACTAAGAAAAACTTAGTATATCCTTTTTTTTCATTATTAATTTTTTACTATTTTATAATAATATCTACTTAGTTTTATTACAAATTAAATTTTGATTCTTTTTAATTAATTTTATATTTTTTTTATAATTTTATAATTTAATTAGAACTGAATAGTTCAATATTTTTAAACGAGATTATAGTAATGAACATTGCTGAAGTTTTGAAAAATAAGGTTGAAACAAATCAAACAGTCTTAACTGAATTTGAATCTAAGGAGCTTCTACAAGAGATTGGAATTCCTGTTCCTGGTCAAAAATTAACAACCTCAAAGACAGATACCCTTTCAGCAGCTGAACAAATAGGATTTCCAGTAGTTTTAAAGCTCATGGCAGAAGATATTGTCCATAAATCTGATACCGGAGCTGTAAAATTAAATTTAAAGAACAAACAAGAAGTTGAAAATGCCTATGAAGAATTAATGAAAATTCCTTCACAGAAAGAGAAAAAGATCTCCGTGCAAAAAATGGCAGATGAACCAATAACAGAACTTATAATTGGAATGACAACCGATCCCCAATTTGGACCTGCATTAATGTTTGGTATAGGAGGCATCTTAGTTGAGCTTTTAGAAGATGTTAGTTTTAGAATAGCTCCAATAACGGAATATGATGCCAGAGAAATGATCAAAGAAATTAAAGGTTTTCCAATATTAGATGGATATCGAGGGAAACCCAAAGCTGATCTTGATGCCATTGTAAAAACATTGCTAACTATATCTGAACTTGTTGTTGAGCACGAAGAGATAAATGAAATGGATCTAAATCCTGTATTCATTTACGAAAAAGGCTTGATTTGTGTAGATGCTAGGATTATATTAAAGAAAAGTGAATAAAAGTTATTCAAATCTCTTTTTTTTTACACTTTAACACATAATATTTAGATTTATTTTTGAATTATTTTTTCGATTAACTCTACTTAATGAAACATACTTGGTTCATATCAGATACATTTAAAGGAAATAATCGTGATATAATCCTTACAATTAAATAAAAAATTTATTCGAATTTTACCTACAAAAATATTAGTAATAATTACGAATTGTAATATAAAAATAAAATTTAGAAATCGACTTCTGATTATTATGGTGAATTTAAATATTAAGAAAAGCAAACGAATTATTATTTTACTCTCGTTAACTCTAATGCTTAGTATTACAGTGTTTACTCCTAAGCTTTTTAATTTTTCTTCGGATTCTAGTCTAACTGATATGGATGTACCAGATGATCCTATTGTTATTGATAACATCAAGACTGCAAGCTACTCTACTGATTACGGTAATTCAGGAGAAAACTTGAATATCAGTTTGCATCAATCAAAAATCGATGTAGGAACTCCATTATTTGAAATAATTAATGCTTCTGATAGCAATAATAATACTTTTTCTATAGACTGCCCTTATGAAACAAGTTTTAATTCAACAATTTCACAAATATTTGTAAATGGGATTTTTGCACCAAACAAAACATTGTTATTAGAAAACGATACTGATAATTCAAGAGATGTTAGTCTCGCAGATCAAGCTTTTTCCTTTACAGTACCTGGTGATGGGATTTTTGAAAACATCACGTTAAATATTAGAAATTCTGACGCATCTAATGATGCTCAGATTTCAATTGATATAATGTCTACATCATCAGGATTACCAAACCTAGTCCTCCATAATATAGCCAACAGTTATTTAGTTGAAAACAACACCCAATTATATCATAATTTTACGAACCTTAATAAAGATTTAGACGTTTCACAAACAGAAAACAATAAATTTTTCATTAGGGTAATGCAAACTGGTGGTTCAGGACATATATATCTTCATGGGAAAAATGATGGTGGTGGTGAACCTGATGATTCAGATGTATATTATTACTTTGCAAATTGGAATAATCCAGATGC
>JAHQWY010000204.1 GCA_029856445.1 Promethearchaeia archaeon | reverse complement strand
AGGTTCCATTTTATAAATTATTGAATTTGTAAGGCTATTGATAGTAACATAATTGTCATAAAATTCTGGAGGAGCTTCATCCCAATCAAGTGTTCCACTCATGTTGTAGGCATAAAGATAGAGGACAATGTTATCTACGTCAATGGATGAGGGAAGTGTAATTGTTATTGTTATATTTGTACTAATATAACTCCAGTTAATAAGTAGTTGATCGAAAAATGCTAAAGGAGTGCCATTAGGTACAGATACATTAACAGGATTCATCGGGAAATAGTTATAAATTAAAGCAGATCCTGGGTTTCCTGGATCTACTGTAATATCCATGGTAACAGTTATTCCTGAATAAAAGTCCGTTTGACCAATAATGTGATGTGGGGATCCCGGACTAAGTTCTTCATAGAATTTGGGATAAATAGACATATAAGTCCAGGGTTCCCAGGGAACTGGTTGTTTCATCCATCCATACATCATCTCTAATCTTCCAGTAGTTTCATCAAAATAGAAGTTCCATTCTCTATCTAGTACAGAATTTCTCATTAGTACATGTCCGGTATTATATTCAACAACATCAAAATTAGTGGAATAGAACTCAAAAAGATTAGAAAGCTCAGTACTCGCTGTACCCCTTGGCATTAAAACAGGAGGACCAAACTCAAATTGTAAAGGTGATATTGGCCAATAAATATTAGCTATAGCAAATGGTTGATCACCCTCATAATCCCAAGAATTTGTATATATGTCCCACTCATATGTTTCAGCATAGAGATAAGAAAAGAATTGATATTCAGGTTGACCAGAAGGTAAGGGTATTCCCATTGGAGCAAAAAGGTCAGTCATGTTTGCATATACACTCCCCATTCCAAGTATAATTGCTTTTACATCCCATAAATCTTCTTCATTATTTTTATAGTAAAGAGTTTCACCAACACTTACATCCCAATCTATTAAAGTTTGAGATCTTTCTTCAAAGTACATGATCTCACCCTCATAATTTATATTTAGGAATGATTGTGTAACCCCTGTTGTTTTATCTATTTCGATTTTTACATAATCTATACTTGTCGAATTACTTAATTCGAACTCAAACAATGATCCAGTATCAACAATATTTATCGTATCATAGCGCATTTCCTCCCATATATCAAGAGTATCATAGTTCCACATAAATTCATAATCTTCCAGTGGAACATTTATAGGCCAGAGGAAAGGCATTATTGGATCTCCTCCTATTTCGTCATAATATTGAGGATAAAAATTATTAGCTGCGCCTACTATAGTATTCATACCGAAAATATAATCTGTTCCATTCCACTCAAATATATCAGCATAAACACATCGAAATACCATATAGGTGTCATCTTCATCACTAAAACCATTTTTCGATTTATTAAACAACACATCAGTGTCGATACTCGTAATATTAATTAACATTTCCTGCGCATCAGCCACGTCACTGGAACCCATATACATAGTTATAGGGATTTCATCTCCCACATTAACACCCCATTCAACTTCATCAGTTATGATATAATCAGTTACTTGCTTCATTGTAGCATTTACATAAATGGGAGTCCCACCCATATTAACCCATAAATATGCTTCTCCATAATCCAAAGTTCCATTATCGTAGTAGTATCCATCAGAGAAATAATTCAGGGTATCATGCCAGAAATGAATTCTATTTGTACCTACGTCCCAATCAAAATCAGTAAAATTATTATATGCCATTTGACCCATAGGGGTATAAAATGTTTCATTTATAATTGGTGCTAATACATCAGCTTCGAAGCCATTTGTACCATTTATAGGTAGTAAAAATGGCATTCCACTCATACCTGCTCTAACTCTATGGGTAATTGGATCAGAACTATTATAGCCAAAAAGTGCTAACTCTCCAGGATCATCATATGCTTCCAATTCAGGTTTACTGACATTATAATAGCATTGTGTCGCATTAACCTGAGAAAATTCATGCAAACCTAACCAATTGATAGTAACATTTTCAATTGTAGTTATATTATAAATCCAGATATCTTTCCACATCGAAATAAGATCACCAGTTGTTGCATTTCTTACTATGAATTCACCTTCGTAATATAATTGATCTCCTACATCTACTTCCCAATGCCAATCATGAATACCAGGATCTGATTCTGGTATAGATGGTCCAGCTTGAGCATTTAAACTAAAAGAACAAAGCATAATGGCCATAGGGAAAAGTATAACCGAAATCAAAACAAGTAGTCTCTTGCTTTTTGAAATTTTCATAATTATCCTTTTAGATATTTTTATACTATATTTTTTATATTCTTATTTTTAAATAAAATAGATTAAAGAAACTATAGTAGAATTTGTTTTTATATTTATTTACACAAAAATGTGAAAATTCAATTAACTATTTTCTTAAATTCCTGTTTCATTCAAGATAAGACTTAGGTTTTTAATATTTCCAATAATTCTTCTAAGGTGTCGATTAATAGATCTGGCCCGTACTCTAATAAAATCTCTTTTTTACTTACTCCACTTGCTACTCCTATGGTCCAAAATCCAGCTTCACTACCAGCAGTTATATCTGATGGCATATCACCTATCATTAAAAAATCATCTCTCTTTCGGGTGTTATAGGTTTCTAACGGTGGTGAAAGAGCCATAGGATCTGGTTTTTGAACAGGAATTCTATCACTACCATAAACTCCTTTAAAGTAGTTGTTAATACTTTCTTTTTCTAAATGCTCCATAATTCTGTCTGTTTTATTATGGGAAACAATAAAAAGATCGTACGATTTACTTAATTTTTTTAACAAAGACTTTACTCCGGATAGTAAAGGAGCATCTTTAGAGTATTCTAGATATTTTGCAAAGATCTCTACAGCAATTCTTAATTGTTTAAAATAACTTAAATTTTGTAAGCTAGTAATATGTTTAAAAATATCATAAGATTCAAGTAGTACCCTTGGCAAAGGGTATCCTTGAATTGTTTCCAACAAAGCCCCTATTTCTTGAATTGTTGTTTCCATGTCAACTTTAATATTTTTTTCAACAAGGATTTCTTCAATTGATTTTTCAAGTATTTCTCGTATATCAAGTAAAGTTCCGTCAAAATCAAAGATAATAGCTCTCAAAGAGCCAGATCGGAGCCTTTCTACTAATTGTTGTTCTCTATTCATAACAGATAAATGAGTTTTATAATGGTTGGTAGTTAAGAAAAGTATAATAGCCTTAAAAACTATTGTAGAATAAGTTTACATAGGAAGTTGTTTCATAGCACCAAATCCTTGGACTATCCCACATATCAGAAGGGTGTAGATCATAACTTTTTGCCCTACTACGTAAATAAATAGCCTAACATTAGTTTGATTATTAGGGATTAACGATATGATTATAAAATAGATTCCTAAAATAATTGCTGTAATTAAAAAAACAATTGCATAAAAATTGGCATAATAACTATCCTTAAATATCACATATGCATACAAAATAACACTTAAGAAAATAGAACCAAATCCGAGGATAACAAAAATATCGTGTAAGTCAGTGATATCTGAAGGTGTAAATGCAATACCTATATATGATATCCCCGTTAGAATACCTAAGAGAGATCCACTAAGATAGAATTTTTTTAGACCTTTTGAATCCTTAAAGCAACTAGGCAATAAAATATAAAATGGAATTTGAAATAAACCCCATATACTTAGTGTAGTTGTAAAGAGTATAAATGAGATAGTATTAGAAGTTCCAGAATGAGCTACTGTTCGGCCTAGATCACTAAAATAATTATACCAAAATATATATCGGGAAGTGGAAAAGTCAATATAGGTCCCTCCTTCATAAAATACCATAGCAATTGCTGTTATGATAATAAATTGGATACAACCAATTATGTTTAAAACAATTGCCCATCTCTTCAGATTAGCATTTAAGATCAATTAGAGATTCGCCTCAATTTCTTTAAAATTTCTTATAAAAACAAGGTTTATGAAGAAAAATATTAGTAGACTTAGAGAGAGTGAAAAATAAGCTAATCCAATATCAACATCTGCTACGAATCCAAGAAAAATTTGAGATATGAAGTATGTTAGAGCTACAGAACTCTCTGATATTCCACTGAACTTAGATGTGTTTTTTAAAACATTAAGTGTAATAAACAGTTTTGATGCTGCTCCATATAAAATGCCATAAAAAAATCCAGAAAATAAAAATAAAATTATATAGATGAAATAAATTTCATTAGCAATGAAGAAAATGAATATAAATGGATAAACTAATAAAGTAATTGTTGATGCAAGTTTCAACTTAATTAAGGGTAATAAAATTACTAAATATGTTGCGATAGATTGTGATATTGCTGCAAAAATGTTCACGAAATATGTACTAGATTCATGAAATCCTAAGATTTCAGCTCTAATTGGATAAAGCAAGGAACCATTTCCTGCCGCAAAACTTGTATAGAGAATAAATAGTAGTGGGATAATTACAGGGATGTAATAAATACTAATTTTTGATGAGCGTTGGTTATTTTCAAGATTTTTAATATTAAAATTGGGATTATTATTTCTAGTATTAAGATCAGGAGAATTAGATTCTTGAAAAAGTAAAATTGCAATAAAACTATTCACTATTAGGAAAACCGGACTGATATAAAAAATAAATTTAAGATCATTTGTAAAATGTAAAAATATTGCTCCAAATAATAGTCCACAAACAGCTGCAACGCTCCATGAGAGATTAAATCTTGCCAAATATTTCTGATGATCAATATTAGGAGTATCAGAAATACTTGCTGTAAGATTAGGGAAAAAAAGACCTAATATAAATCCTTCACATAGTCTTTCGATTAAAAAAACAATTGGATTCAATGTAATATAAAATATCAATTGAGCACATGTAGCCCCAACCATAGACATTATTACGCTTTTTCTTCGGCCCAGTTTATCAGAATATTTGTTTAGTAGAATTGGTGAAATACTATAAGTTACTGTAAGAGCAATAGAAAGTAAACTTATGAATTTAATCTGAATACCTTGGCGAATATAATAAATGGGTATTGCTAACATGAGAAGAGGACTACTAAAAGCAAATATAAAAACTAATAATTGAGCAGGCCAGAAGCGCCATTTTTGACTATTGTTTGCATCCAACACAATTTTTTTTCCATCATTGACTCTTTTTCATAAGATAAACCTAAAAATGAATACTATTTATTAAACTTAAATTAACAAAGTAAGAATAGGAGTATTTTGATCATCTTTTAATCTTACAGATAATTAGAATGAATAAATTAAATTTACTAGATATATATCAATATATAATTAGGGGAAAAGAACACTTCTATGGTTAATACAGGTTCCGATTCTGAAATTCGCGTTTTTAATTCATACTGGACTCTCTATTTCCTGACTGGGTGACAAATCAAGATTTAAAAAGTTATTAAAATGAATGAGTTAATTCTTTACAATTTTCTAATGTTGTTTTTTGGATTAGCTTCAGTTTTAGTTTTCATAATGTTATTCTTTATTCCTGCTGGTTATGGACAACATGTGGATAAGAAATGGGGCCCCGCTATTAATAACAAGTTAGGATGGTTTATAATGGAAGTACCAACAGTAATAGTTTATTTACTCTATTATCTTGTAGGGGATCGCAAAACAGATTTAATCCCACTAATTTTTATGGGTATATGGATGATACATTATATACAACGAACATTTCTATTTCCATTTTTAATACATGGAATCGAGCCCATGCCTATCAGTATAATTTTATCAGGTTTTACGTTTAATTGTATTAACGCTTATCTCCAAGCAAGATGGATTTATACTTTTTCAACCATTTATATTATACATTGGATTTTAACTCTTATGTTCATTATTGGTATTAGTATTTTCATCTGTGGATTTATCATCAACTTACATTCAGATTATATTATCCGTAAATTAAGGAAACCAGGAGAAACTGAATATAAAATTCCTTATGGAGGTATGTTTAGGTGTGTGAGTTGTCCTAGTTATTTTGGAGAGATAATGGAATGGATCGGATGGGCAATAATGACATGGTCTTTTCCTGGATTAGTTTTTGCTATCTGGACTTTTGCAAATCTCGCTCCTAGAGCGCGGTCTAATCATCTATGGTATTTAGATACATTTTCGGATTATCCTAAAAATCGAAAAGCCCTTATTCCTTTCGTATTTTAAATAGGTGAATAAAAAATTAGTATAAACTAGAATGAGATTTAATATAGATCCTATTTCTTGAGTCAACTAATTTTAAACTACCCCATGAATCGAAAAGAGTCTCAGTTTTACCCAGTATCAAAATGCCGTTTTCCACTAACCGATTTTCAATAATTTTTAGAAATTTAGCGCGATTTTCACGATTAAAATAAATTAAAAGATATCTAAAGAAAATTATATCATATTTATACGGTCGATTATGACCTTTTGTTACATCTTCTTCTGCAAATTCAACTTTACTTTTTATCCTTTCATTAATTAAATTATTATGACCGAAATGTGTCTTCTGCTTATTGAAATATTTATTTTCATAATAATCTGAAATTTCTTTCATAGAATCATTGGCGTATATCCCAATTTTCGCTTTTTCTATAGCTTCATGAGCTATATCAGATGCTACAATTCTGTATTTTGGGAAACGTGGAACTTGAGTTTTTAGGTTATCCATAATCATGGCAAT
>JAHQWY010000203.1 GCA_029856445.1 Promethearchaeia archaeon | reverse complement strand
ATGGGATTTTGAATTTCCTATGATGTATGGAAGCAAACAAATCACTGGTGAAAATGGTGGTCCAGGAGGATTTTTCCATTCTTTAAGGGTGATACCTCCTATATTGGATATTTGTGAGGATATTCAAAAAATCTCACCTGATGCATTATTCATTAATTTTTCAAACCCAATGAGTCGAATTTGCCTTGCAATAAAAAGGAAATTTCCAAATCAACGATTTGTAGGATTATGTCATGAAATACATAATGCTATTAGATGGCTACCAAGAATCCTTGATACTCCTTTCAAGAGTCTTAAGATAAAAGCAGGAGGATTAAACCATTTCGGTGTTGTCTTAAAGGCAAAATATCGCGACACAGAAAAAGATGCCTATCCAGATATCCGCAAAAAAGGTCCTGCGATCCTCGATGAAATTAATAAAGAGACAGATGTATCCCTTACTAAATTTATTTTGGAGAAATATGATTACCTTCCTTATACAACTGATAATCATTACGGTGAATATATCTCTTGGGCATGGGAAGTATCAAATTTGTATCATGGACGTCAATTTTGGGAAGGATATGAAAAATATTCTGCTGATACATTTGAAAGAATGAAAAGAGCCATAGACAAAGGGAAAGGAGCCAGACTTGTGAGAGCCGGCGGTGAAAGAGCAATCCCTATAATCGAAGGAATTCTAAATAATGATAATCACCTAGAATTATCTGTAAATCTCCCGAATGACGGAATTATTACAAACCTACCGGAAGATTTAGTAGTTGAATGCCCCGCAATAGTGAACAACAAGGGGCTTCAAAGTGTAAAACTCGGAGAATATCCAAAAGGTCTTGCTGCCCTACTGAACACACAAGCTGCCGTTCAAGATCTCGTTGTTGAATCTATACTTACAAGATCAAAAAAAGTAGCTTTACAGGCACTTTTAGCTGATCCTGTTGTCAACAGCACATCTCAAGCGGAAAGAATATTAGAATCGATGTTGGATCTTCAAAAGAATAAGATCCAAATAGAATTGGTTTAGGTTTCAAAATGACAGAAAGAGGACAATAGCCCAATACTTTCTTAATCAGATTTATTTCTTTTTTAAAACTATTTCATCTTCTTTTAAAATAACGATATTATTGTTGAGTTCTTCAAAATAAAACGAATTTAGAAACTCACTAAAATTTGGAAGAACATATTCATCAATTAAAGGATGGATATCAATTAGAATTAATTTATCTTCACTTCCATACTTATATTCAATGAAATCTTTATCATATGTTATTAAAATTCGACTTTTTTGTCTCGATAATTCTATAAGTTCACTATTTTTTGCTCCCCTTATGTTCAATTCTTGAATTGTGATAGCGTCATATCCTTTTGAGATTAATAGTTTTCTTAAATTATTAGATACATTTTCATCCAATAAAAATTTAGCATCATGAGATTGAGGCACTTTTCTCTTCCTCTATTGCTTTTCTTGCATATCTAACCGTAGCAGATATATCCTCTTTGGATAATTCAGGATATGCATCCATAATTTCCTCAAATGTCTTTCCCGCTTCTATCCATTCAAGGATAATCGAAATTATTATTCGTGTTCCTTTTATACGAGGTTTACCATGACATATTTCAGGATCTGTCTCAATTCTCTCTTCAATTACCATTTCTATATTTCAATAAATTAATTGTAAAAATAAGGTTATTTTTCTTCATTAAATAAATAATCAAATCTCAATTAATATTTATCTGTCTCAAATTGATGATGCAACCAATCAACAATTTATTATATTTTATACTATTTTAAAACATAAAAATTACTTCTAAGTTTTGAAAAATCATGTCTGAATCAATTGGCACATTAAGCAAGAAATTGCAAGAAAAGTATAATATAAACCCTACAACTACTTTTGCTGATTTAGTAAAAACTAAAGCAGAAATTAGTGATGATAAAGTTTTTCTAACATTTATTAGAGATTTTGATAAGGGAATTGATGAAAATTATACTTATCAAGACATGCATTTACAATCCAACCGAGTTGCAAACGCTCTATTAGAAGCAGGCTTGAAACGAGGAGATGGTATTTCTCTTTATCAAATCAATAGTCCCGAATTCCTTTTTGTTTTGTTTGGTGCCTGGAAAATCGGGATCTATGTAACACTTGTGAATACAGGACTAAAAGGTGATGGGCTTCAATTCATAATAGATCATAGTGACAGTAAATTAATAGCGACTCATTGGTCTCTTATCGATAATGTTCTAAACATTAAGGATCAACTCCCAAAAATTGAGCATATAATCGTAGATATGAATGAAGCACCCGATGATTTTAAATTACCTCAGGGAACAATTTCTCTTCAACACTTTATGGATATATCAGATGAAGATGCTAATATAAAAGTAGATCCAAATGATATGGCAACGTTAATCTATACTTCTGGAACAACTGGGCTTCCTAAAGCTACTACCTTTTTTCACAGAGGTATGTATGGACTTGCTTTCATCGGAGTAATGATATGGGCTAGTAGAATCGCACAACCTGGCTTTAAACTCTATTCTTGCTTACCTTTATTTCATGGAAATGCGCTTCAATTATGTACTATGCCCGGTTATTATGGTGAAGTTCCTGTTGTGTTGTCTAAACGATTTTCAGCTTCAAGACTCTGGGATATAGTACGAAAATACGATATTACCACCTTTAATGTATTAGGATCAATGCCACAGTATCTTATGAAACAGCCTCCTCGCCCAAATGATAAAGACCATAAGGTTCAATTCATTGGTTCAGCTGCTGCTCCAAAAGAATTGGTAAGAGATTTCGAAGAGAGATTTGGTGTAAAATTATGGGAAGGATATGGGGCAGTAGATGGTGGTGGTTTCAGTTTAGGGGCACAAGGAGACCTAAATGCTCCTGTAGGATCAATGGGAAAACCACCAGAAGGCACTATTGCAGAAATTATGGACGATGAGTTTAATATTTTAGGACCTAATGAAGTTGGGGAATTAGTATTTCTAGTAAAAGAACAAGAAAAGGAACAACGGAAAGTAAGTTATTACAAGAATCCTGAAGCATCAGCAGCGCGAATTCAAAAGGCTCCTGATGGTAGATTGTGGTTTCTCACTGGTGATTTGGCTACTAAAGATGAAAACGGTTGGTTCTTCTTTGTAGATCGTAAGAAAGATTCAATTCGACGCCGTGGAGAAAATATTGCTGCATGGTCTATTGAACGAGCAATTAATACTCATGATAAAGTGTTAGAATCTGCTGCGTATGGTATTAAAGGGCACCAGGTTGGAGAGGATTATGCTGAAGATGAGGTGATGGTTGCTGTAGTACTACAACCCAATCAAACAATGGAACCTGAGGAATTATTGGATTATCTCCAAGATAAACTCGCATACTTCCAAATCCCTCGCTTCATTGATTTTGTAGAAGAACTCCCTAAAAGCAAAGTTCACAGGATAATGAAACGATTCCTCAAAGAAAGTGGGGTCACCAAAACGACATATGACCGAGAAAAAGCTGGTTATGAGGTAAAAAGATAAAATTACAATCTTTTTTTCTAATTTTTTTAATTTTCATTTATATCCCAAAAGGTATAAATAAAACAGAACCAAAATTTGTTTATATCCAATCTATTCAGATATGTAAAAAAAAATCATAAAGGAATGTGATTAAATGGAAGAAAAAATTGATGCATTTTATAAGTTTGCCCAAAAGACATTAGGTGAAATAGTACCAAAGAGTACAGCCTTGATTGTGGTTGATATGCAAAAATATCAGGTAGAAAAAGATTACATTGCCTATAAATCTCTGAATAACATTGTTCCTGGATTTTTAGAATATTTTGTGAAAGAAGTAGAACAAAAAGTAACTCCAAATCTTCAAAAATTACTTGAATTCTGCCATGAAGTCGGGATCACTGTAATCTATACGAAATATTCAAGTTTTATGCCTGATGGAAGTGATTTTTCTAACAACGTTAAATTTTTAAATAATATTGCTAAAAATCTATTAGGAGAAGTCGCTTTTCCCTATATAAATCATCCCAGCTCTGATATAATTGATGATTTAAAACCTGATGATCGAGATTTCGTTATTCAGAAAAACACCAGTGGTACCTTTATATCAACTAGGCTTGACAGTTTCTTAAGAAATATGGGAATAGAAACGGTTCTGGTGTCAGGAGTAGTGACAAATTTTTGTGTACATTCAACTGCTCGAGAAGCCTCAGACTACGGTTTTCAAGTAGTTATTGTAGATGATTGTTGTGCAGCCTGGAGTCCAAATATACATGAATCTACCCTTAAATCATTTGGTTTAATATATGGCTTTGTATTACCATATCAAAAACTTATTAAAAAAATATCGAGAACCACTAAGAAAGCGAAAGAAGAAACGGTTATCATGTGATTTGTGACCAAGTAAAAACTGGTAATGATAATCAAAATGGCTCTTTTTAATGAGAAAAAATCTCATTTATCGCAATCCCAAGTGAAGGGGGATTGTTCAAATCGAGCATTTCATTGGTTCTAATTGATTTCTGTAGGGAATCCCAAATTTCTGGTTTATTTCTTACGACATCAGAAAAATTATTAAGTTTCTGTAAAGCAGAATACGATTGTCCTTTTATAACATAACAAACTAAAAAGGGCTCGATTGGGGTGATAAGAATAAGATTTTCGTCAATCTTTATACGATCAATGGATTTTGAAAAGATTTCAGAACTAAAAGTATTAAAGGCTGACATAAATGAGCTAAAAAGGTCATCATAGTCCCAATCCTTAGCAAAAGTATGGTTAAAAAACGTATTTCCGCTGTTATCCATTATAAGGAGCATTATGGGGCTTTCTTCAACTATAGTAGGTGGCTCTACTGCGCGTTTTCCCAACATTCGTTCCATTACGCCATCAACTGCTGCCAATTTCATTCGCTTGGAAATAGAAGCTTTAGTCTTCTTAAACGACTGCCAAGTTTCTAATTCTTCAAGTAGGGTATCATGTTCTTGAGAAATTTTTTGAGCGAGGAGTTTAAGACCGTGTTCGTCTGCTATTTTTTGAGCCGAAGTTAAGAATTGCCTTGCATCATCTAAATTCAGTCTTATTAAAGCTAATCTTCCCTGAAGGAGCTTGGTTTCAGCTAGTATTGAATGAGAATTTTGATTCTCGGCAATTTCTAGTAACCGGACTATAACAGGATTGATTTCATCCAAGACATCTGTTTCTTCGCTGTTTTCTAGTTCTTCTAATAGAAATTCACACAGTGAAACTAGACACAAGATATACGTCTCAGGATCGATAATCTCTCCTTCAATTATTTGTTTTAACAAGCTTTCAGCTTCAGCACGATTACGAGCTCGTTTGCTTGATTTAAGTATTAATGCTTTTGCGATTTGATACGTTTGGTAATATCTCTCGCTCTTTGTTTCATCGGATAGTTCTTTTAACTGTAATAAATATTGTTGTGCCTCCTCACGAAGTCCCTTATCAAGGTTGATTAAAACTAGCCAGAATAAAGAGATCCTCACATAATAGATTTGATTTGGGGATTCAACTGTCGGTTCAAGAGCCTGTTTTAAAAACTCAATTGCTTGATCATAATCACCTTTCATGTGATAAATATTTCCGAGATTAATCCAGTTCAATGCAACATTAGGGTGTCTGTTATTTATTGTCTCAGAAATTACAAGAGCTTGCTTATAATATTTCAAAGCTTGATCTAATTCGCCTTTTATTCCATATATTCTACCCTTCCTAGAAAGTGCTGTAAATTTTTCGATAATTGTAATTTCTTTGAAACTTAATGCTTGGTTTGTATATTCTAATGATTGATCTATGTTCCCCATAGAATAGGATATTCCTCCCATCAACTCTAAACTTGATGCGATACCAGAGACATTTTCCATACCTCTTTGGAGTTCTAGACTCTTAGTAGCATAACCTAAAGCTAGATCTGGTTCACCTTTAACCATATATGTATATCCTATTAATGCACATGCATCAGCAATACCCATTTTTTTACCCAATCTCTCCCGAAACGATAAATTCAACAGTGCTGACTCTAATGCCTTATTATAGTCTCCTCTCATGTAGTAAGTCCAAGCTTTAATAAATAGAACAGCTGTTTTTTCTCGAATGGGTTCTCTTGATTCTTCCTTTTCAAGACTATTAATTAAATCTTCGGCTTCTAATGCAAAATCTAGAGCCTGATCATGATTACCCAAGAATAATATATTTGATTTGAAGATAAGAGATTCAAACTTTTCTCGACTTCTTCCTAATTTTTGACTAATCTTATAAACCTCATCTCCTACTTTTACAATCTCCAGCAATTTCCTTGTATAACCATATAATTTTCCTTCTAGAACGAGTGCTGACAGTTTTTCTTCTTCAGAAATTCCAGGTCTATTCTCAAATAATTTAATTGTTCCGAGGGCTTCCTCGTATTTTCCTTCCCGCATCAGTTTTTTTGCGATTAACAATTCCTGGGCAATTGGTTCTCCTACTACAGATTTTCACCCTTTCAGTTTTGTAATCTGATCGTTTTAATATTTGATGAATCTTCGACCCAATGATAAGCTTTATCAAAACCTGATTAAAAAAAAAGAAGATTGTCTAACTTATAAGATTTAGGAATTATCAGACATAAATCATCAGATTATTATTTTTTATAATATTTTTAATCCTAAAATTATAAATTGGTTTAACAAAAATGGGTTTATCATTT
>JAHQWY010000202.1 GCA_029856445.1 Promethearchaeia archaeon | reverse complement strand
AGAAGTAAAAATGTATACCGACATGTCAGTTAAAAATGATCTAAAGGTAGTAATAGGATTATCGCTTGAAATATGTTCAAGTTCTTTTTGAAAATCGACAAAATTATGGTCATATTTTTGCTGATTATTTATAACAAAGACCTTGTTTCTCTCGAAATTAAGATCTGAAAACACTTCAGTAAAAGCAGGTAGGCTATCACCATCAATAATAATCCATAGAGGTTCACTGATTTTAAAAGAATGTATAAGTGCTTGCTTTCTTTGATTAACGTTAATTAACGAAGTAATTCCCTGTATTTTGTTAATACCAGTCATAACTGAAATAAATTCGGGAGAGTTTTCCATCATCACCGCAATGGTATCACCGAATTTGAATCCGATTTTAAGAAAATAATTAGCTATCTTATTACACTCTTGATTTAGCATTTTCCAACTCAAAGAAACATCATCATAAAGCAGGGATATTTCATTAGGATTTTTTTCAGCATGTTGTTCTATGATAATTCCGAAGCTTAAATTCGGATTTTTAGTTCGTTCTTCAACAATATTATTAAGGCGTACAAAATAATCTGTTTCCTTTGGTGTTAATTGAACTTCTGAAAGATTTTCCACTATTATACACTTAATATTATTTATTTCAAAATGTTTATTCTTATCTGAGTGAAATAATATTAGATATGATTATATATAAATTTTTTAACTAAAGGACATAAGGAATTAAAAGACAAGATTCTTCAGATATGAACTCATTTAAAAAATAGGAATCTAAATTTTATTAATTCCCCTCAAATAAATAGAAAAAATTATAACATTTTCAGTAATGAATCATTTATGATAACTCGCATTGATCATGTTTCATTTACAGTAAAAGAGTATAAAGGTGCTGTTGAATTTTATAAGAAAATTCTGGGAGCTGTTTCGCAATATAACGGTACAGATGATAATCTAAAATATTATTGGGAGACTTTTTCCTTAGGGGATCTTTCTCGATTTGAATTAATAAAGCCAACTGGAAAAGGTAGTTTTCTTGAGAATTTTTTGAAAAATAAGCAAGGAGGGATCCACCACCTCGTTTTACAAACTCCGGATATTGAAATGATGAGGGAAATCCTTGAAAAAAATGATATTCCATATTTTGGATTTCAAAATTATGGTGAACGTTGGAAAGAGCTATTCATCCATCCTAAAGATGCTTTTGGAGTATTACTCCAAATTGCGGAATTTAAAGCTTCAGATTGGCTATCTCCTTCTTATGGCTTACCTGATGACGAAAAATGGACTATAGGAAGAAATAATAATATTTTTAATCTCACATTTTCTCATCCAGGTGGAGGTAAAGTAAAGTTAAGCTTAGATAGAGAAGAAATCATTAAGTTAATTGGGGATCTAAATACACTGTTAGATTAAATTTTGCTATTTGTTCTAATGTTATATCTTTTTTAAAATATTATTCTGAAAGTTTTTCTTTTATTTGAAGCACTAAATTCTCAGCTTCCTCAGAATCTGTTATGAATTCAATTTCATTAGGTGACATTATTCCTACTCCTAGTTCTACTGCTCTTTTAATCTGTTCTTGCTCGAAAATTGGTCCTTTTGTCACTTCGGGAGTTGTACCGAGAATACGTAATAATGCAACCCCAACAGCATCAATTGCAACTTTATCTATCCCCGCAACAAAAACATTTCCTTCCTTACGAGTCCCTTCCATCGGTCCACGATCAACAAAAGAGATAATTCCATCCATAATAATTAAATCAGGTTTATATACGGCATTAATTTCAGCTATCATTTTCCTTTGATTCTTAGAGGAGTGTAATTCACCCATATTTTTCTTGTGTACTAATCCAACTGCGTTCTTAAGCGATAAGGTAAAATGTCCCCCGTACATATGAGTTTTTAAACAACAAGTTTCAACAATACATTCAGCATCATCATAGATTTTAGCGAACAAGAATCCATCTTTCCAATGACAATCTTCGGTTTTTTTAAGAATATAATCATCATCTAGAACTTCAGTTAAATCAACAATCCTAAAATCCAATTCTTCAGCTAGTTCATATAATCCTTTTTTCTCAAATGTTTCAGCTGTTTTGGCGGGACCACTTCGCTCAGCAATTGTTATAGTTTTTGCTCCCATTTCTTTTATTTTAATGAGGAGTTGCTTAACAGTGTCCATCGAACTTGAAGCAGGAGGTGGATCAGCAGTATTAAAATTTGGTTTGAAAATTACATTCTTATCCTTAACAGGATTTATTCTTAATAATTCTAAAGACTTATTCACACCATAAATACGATTATTTGTCGAAATGATTGCTACTTTAGTCATATTAATCACTATACAATAAATAGTAAATTGTATTTGAAAATTTAATATTTGCTCATTTAAAAATAAGGAATTCTACTCTATATTACTTATTTTTAGAATTTCTTGGAAAATAAACACCAATAATTTTGTGTTTAGAAATAAAATCTTTCTAATACTTCTTAAAGTTAGTTCATACTATTTACCAATAATGAAATATCTAAATCTATAATGACTTTATGTAAGAAAACGTCTTTTAAATCCCATTGATTTCAGTCTAAATGTTTTTTTACAATAAAAGAAAAATGGTAATCCAATATTAGTCCAAGACTCCAATTAAGGTTCACATTACTAAACTATATATTAAACCTTGTATAAATTATTCTTAAGAAAAAAAAATAAAAAAAGTGAAAAAAAAAATGACCCAATTAATGGAAAAAGTGTTGGAAAAAAAAGGTCTTGAACGTGAAGAAACTGAAAGTAATGAGCCACTTGGAGATCTAAATCCAAGATATTTTGAGGAGGGAATGACTCCTGAAAATGCCTTAGAAAAAGCGAAAGCTTCTTATAGGGGCTTTGGTGGTATGCCTGTTGTTAGACCTTACTAGAAAAATTAAAAATTTTTTTTGATATTATTCTCTTATTCTTGTTTTTCAAATATTATCTGATAAAAAATTAGTTATTAATCCTAATATAATTGGATTGCTATCTAGATGTAATATTTAAATTCTTATCGTCAAAGTATTAAAAGATATTTCATTCTGAATTACTATGGGACAATTAAATGGAAAGGTAGTACTTATAACTGGTGCTGCTGGAGGAATAGGAAGAGCGACCTCAAAGCTTTTTATTGAAGAAGGGGCTACGGGCGTCGTTATGGTTGATATTTGGGATCAAATGGGTGAAAAAACTGCGAAAGAACTTGGTCCTAGCGCAATTTATATCCATGCAGATGTTTCTAAGGAGTCTGATATTAAGAAATCAATTGATTTTACTATTAAAAAATTCGGTCATCTTGATATTGTATTCTCAAACGCAGGTAATCCTGGTGCTGGTGGAAGGATTGAAGAAATTGATACTGATGAATTTGATCACACTGTCGCTATTCACCTACGGGCTGCGTTCTTATATATGAAATATACGATTCCAATAATGAAAAAACAGGGATCAGGATGTTTCATTTGTACGAGCTCAGTTGCGGGTTTTCAGCAAGGAATGGGATCATTTCCTTATTCCCTTTCCAAAGCAGGGCTTGTTCATCTAGTTCGAATTGCTGCTGTAGAATTAGGTGCTTTTGGAATTAGGGCAAATGCAATAGCACCAGGTTTTATAGCAACAGGAATTTTTGGACAAGGATATGGATTAACCAGAGAAGGTGCTGAAAGATTGGCAGATTTAATGAAAAAAACACCTTCTGATGGACAAGCAATTAGACGAGCAGGGTTACCAGAAGATATAGCTAATGCTGCTTTATTTTTAGCTAGTGATTCTAATAGTTTTGTAACAGGAATAACACTTAAAGTTGACGGCGGTCTTTTATCTGGTAGAATTCCACAAGATCCTCAAGAAAATATGGAACGATGGTGGGAAATGATAAGTCAATTAAATCCCGAAGAGCAACAGATTATAACTAGCAGAATGGAAGAAGGTGCTCAAAAAGCTATGGAAGATTTGAAGTACATGATACCGGAAGTTCGGGAGAGAATTGTGAAAAGAATGCAGAAAATGGTTGAGAGAAGAAAACAAATCCTGGATTCTGAAAGTTAAAACTAATTTTTAAAAAAAAAAATCTGTAATTTCTATTATTTTTAAACTATTAATATAGAATTTTTATTCCTCAAATCATTCTCAACAATAGATATTTTTTATAAGGTTAAAAGTTATGTCTACAGAAAAAGCAGTTAGAAATCGCTGGATTGTTGTCGTTGGAGCGATCATGATCCAATTAGCGTTAGGGACAATTTATTCGTGGGGAACACTTACAGTATTTATTAGTCCATATTTAGGTGAAATTAAAGAGGTTACTGTTTTTATTTTTGGTATAGGGTTATTAACATTTGCAATAACTATGATTTTTGCTGGACAATTACAACAAAAATATGGACCATGGAAGATTGCCATTCTCGGAGGTGTTTTAATGGGAGGTGGGGTTATTTTATCAGCTTTCATGACTACTTTTATTGGGTTGTTCATTACATATGGTATTTTGTTTGGGGCAGGAATAGGATTTGGTTACGTATGTCCAATCGCTTCAGCAAGTAAATGGTTCCCGGATAAAAAGGGATTCATAAATGGAATTGCAGTTGCAGGGTTTGGAGCGGGATCATTTATTTTTAATTATCTAATAAAAGCTTTAGTCAATCCTACCGGTCTTGAAACAGATCAACCTAATTTTGAATCAACTATTTCTAATAACATTCCAATTATGTTCATTATTTTAGGAATAATTTATTTAATCCTTATAATTGGAGGAGCATTCACCTTAAGTAATCCTCCTGAAGGGTGGAAACCTATAGGTTGGGTTCCACCAGCTCCCTCTGAAAAAAGCGGGATTTCAGGGCTTGAATTTGAACGTAATCAAACGATAAAATTGCCTCAATTCTGGATGCTTTGGGCTACTTTCATTTTAAGTGCAATTTCTGGATTAATGGTAATTGGGTCATATGCCGCTTTTGCCAAGACTGTTGATGCCAGTGATGATTTTGTTTATGTTATCGGAACAGCAGATTTTGTGTTAATTGGAAGTCTGGCTGCACTATTTAATGGTTTAGGAAGAATTATATGGGGAAAATTGGCGGATATCATAACTTACAAAAAAGCGATGTTAATGATGTTTATTACACAGGCTATTTTACTTTTTATTTATTTTACAACGAATTATAATGAGATTTATTTCTTATCAATGACTTGCGCTATTTATTTTTGCTTTGGGGGAAATTTCAGTTTATTTCCTACTGCTACTAGTGACTTATTTGGTTCAAAAAATTTAGGACCTAATTATGGAATGATATTTACAGCCTATGGAATTGCAGGGTTTATTGGGGCAACTATGGTTAACGCATTCGTTTCAATATTTGGTAGTTATTTAGTACTTTTTATTGTTATGGGATTAATGTCAATTGGAGCTGCTGTTATAGCTTATTTAACTAAACCACCAAAAAGTTAAACTTTTTTTTTCTTTTCAATTTTTAGAAGTAGATTAATAAATAAATTAGATTTTTCTAATCCTATCTATTTCAGAAAATTCTTCTTTAGTAAAGAATTCACTCTCCGTTGGGGGATAATAGGTGATTTCATTGCCATTTTTATCAAGTTTTTTTACGAATTCTCGTCCATCTTTATCGATAAAGACTTTACCAGATTTAATAAGCATATTATAAAGTTCTTTCCTTTTTTTAGGATCAGCAACACAAATGAAATTACAATTGCCACATCGGGGATTAGTATCTGTAAAAGGACGGAGACCTACATTTTCGAGTGCTGCAGTCTTCCCAAAAGATCGAGCAATTACTTGGTTGAATTTTCTTAAATTTTCAGGAGTGTTATTATCTGAAAGAATTTTCATAAATAAATTCCTGCGAAAATCACGATCCCGCCATTGCTCTTCTGAGAATTCTTTTAAACATATATGACCTGGTGTCCAAGTGCTCCATGTAGCATCTTCTGATAAACCGTACCATCCAGCACAACCTATTCCACATTGAGAAAAGGTGCCTCTTTTTGCATAAGTTTCCTTAAATCCACCTATAATTACAGGCTCCATATCTTCTTGTTCATTTTCAGAAAAATACCCCGTCGTGCATACTTTAGTGCAGATTTTACACTTATTACAATGATTTTCTTCTGCCATTGGGTCAGGCTCAAGAGGTGCTGTTGTCAATACTCCGCCCAAGTAAAGAGATCCTCCATATTCTTTGGTTACTAAATTTCCTGACCATCCTAGATGACCTAAACCTGCGGCTACAGCCCCATATCTCAATGAAAAGTCAGGATATCGTATATCTCCCTTGATATAATCAGGAATGTCTTCCCTTGGTCTATATTTCGCATTTGGAATCACGGGAAATGCTTCGAAATCTGAATTTTTTTCGATAAATCCTGAAACAATTAAGGCTGTTCTCCATGAACCAGCATATCCTATCTGTTGTGCTTTTTTAATGCTCATCCTTTCTTTTTTGGAAAAATAATTCTCAAGTGCTTCAATGGGGTTTGGATATGCCCAGATTATACAACTTTTGGCACTAGGTAAACAGTAATCCATATTTGCAGACGGAGGTGCATCTTTTAGACGCTCTTGGCTCCCAATACCTACTAGTTTTGCTCCTTCATTAAGTACAATTTGTTTTATCTTATCTTTAAGCTTATTCATATCCATTTTTTGCATCAATCTTAATCAATTTTATATGTTAAATATTTATGATCTTAAGATTTAT
>JAHQWY010000201.1 GCA_029856445.1 Promethearchaeia archaeon | reverse complement strand
TTTTCATCTAATTCGATTTTTACGTCAGTAGTCTTCCCAGATTTTAAGACTTTTAAAACATGATCAGGTAATCTATCATCTGCTTTAGTTATCCCTAGATTACAATTTATAAGCCTCTTTAAAGTATTGATTCGTTCACCAAGGGATAAAAGCGAAGTAATATCATAATTAGAGCCTGTCGCTGCATTTATATGTCCTATAATGTGTTCTAAACTG
Source organism: Promethearchaeia archaeon (assembly GCA_029856445.1). GTDB lineage: Archaea > Asgardarchaeota > Lokiarchaeia > Sigyniarchaeales > SOKP01 > Loki-b32. Next base: position 6,630 of record JAHQWY010000201.1, on the reverse strand, counting down.
GGATGAGGAAAATTACAGTTTACCGCAGAATCATCGATGGCTCTTATATCTTGTAATGACATAACACCTTTCTCTCTTCGTTTAATGCTTGTTCTATCCCCAGCCTGAACTTTTAAATTAGCAGGAAAATTAAGAGAACCCATTTCTACCGTGTACCAATCACACTTCACATGATTAGCACCAACACAACAGGTTATATAACTTAACGCTTGTCCGGCAAAGGCTCTGGGATCATGCATAGGTATTTCTAGCCCTTTTACGTGAGCAGCTAACTCTGGGTCAACGCCAAGTATTTCTGCCATCAATCGTACCCCATCAGCAAGTACATTTCCAATACCTTGTCGTTTGGAGATCATTTCTATTAGAGATAAAATTAAAGTTCCATTGCCCCAATGAATATCTTCAATGGATAATTTGTCTAAATGTTGTTTTATCTGATCGATACCAAGTTTATTCTCAACTAAGAATATTAAAAAAGCGATACTTACACCACATGAAATTGTATCAACTCCATAAACATTACCTAAATGGTGAGCTAGTATGACATCTTTAGAATCAAATACGCCACATAGGGGACCAAAAGCAGCAACAGATTCATATTCAGGACCGTCCACTAGGATTTCTTTGCCATTATCTTCCACAACTGTTCTTTTTCCACATTTTATGGTACATCCCGCACATCCATAGTCTAAAACAGGGTATTCTTCTCTTAATGTTTTTCCAGTTAATTTTTCTGCTAAAAACTCAGTTTCTGTAAAATAATACGCGGGAGTATCTCCTAGCACCATTCCTATATCTAGATAACCATTTGTACCATATAACGTAAATAAAAATGAACCTAAACTCGCTGTTGCATCTCCTTTTAAAGCATCTTCAGCTTCCTTTATTAATGTTTTTCCAATATCACTGTCGGATAATTTTACTCTACCACTTCCTATAACTGCTATAGCTTTTAAATTTTTCGATCCCATAAGAGCACCTAATCCACATCTTCCAATCGCTCTTCCTTCATCGTTGATCATTGCAGCATATTTCACTAAATTCTCACCTGCTTGACCAATAGTAACCACTCTTACTCGTTCATTATTCAACTCCTTTTTTATTGATTCCTGTGTTTCATAAGTATCTTTTCCCCAATGAGCATTTGCATCTTTAAACTCAATAGTTTTATCATGGATATATAAATAAGTAGGAGTTTCAGATTTTCCAGTAATAACAATCGCATCAAACCCACTATTTCTTAAAGAAATACAAAAGAATCCTCCAGAAGTACTCTCACCCCAAATTTTGGTCAGAGGGGATATTCCTGTTACAGTATACCTACCTGATGAAGGTCTTATTGTGCCTGTTACTGGACCAGTAGCAAAGATTAAAGGATTAATTTCATGAAATGGATCATTTTTTAAGGTTTCATAATCATTTTCTGATAATAAATCATAGGTTAATTTGGCACTCAATCCTGTTCCACCTAAATATTCTTTAGCAATATTTGGATCTAAATCTTTTGCTTCCCATTTCTTATTATTTAAATCGACAAATGCAATCTTTCCATTATAACCATCTAATTTTTCACTCATTTTCATTCACTTCTGTTCAATTATTAAAAATCTATTTCTTTTCCATCCCACGCATATTCATATATTTTTTTATAAAGATCTCTGCTTAAAGGTCGATAAGATAAAAGAGAAACTACATCATTTTCAGCATAATCCGTTAATAAATCAAGCTTTTCCATATATTCGTCTTTAGTAATTGAGGGATGACTCAAATCCTTTACACACGTAGGACCATCTACTGAATGGATAAAACCTTTAACGGCATCCATAAATTCCCGAAATAGTATATTTCTTTCTTTATTTTCAATACTGACGTTAAATAAAGGACATAAATCTTTCCATCTATCTGTCACCTTTGCCTGAAATTCTAATGAATACGGTAAAAACAAACCTACTGAGAGACCATGATGCACATAGAAAACTTTTCCAAAGCTATGGCCTAAAGCATGTTCAGTACCAGCAACAGTATTACCAAATCCAAGTCCTGCTACCAATGCAGCTTGTTGCATGTGGGCTCTTGCTTCTAGATCCTCTTTTCCATATTTATAAGCTCTTGGAAGATATTTCATTACTTCCTTTATTGCAGCTATGTTAATAGCATCAGCGAGCGGATTTCCCCAGTTTGATACATAGGCACCGAAAGCATGAGCGAATGCATCTAATCCAGATCCTAATGTCAACAAAGGAGGCATATCTTCAACAAAATCTGTATCTAATATTGCTATATCGGGAACGAGTTCAGCATTATTAACAACCAATTTTTTATGAGGTGTTCTATTTGTATCTGTTAGTACTGAAGTTCCAGTTACTTCTGATCCCGTTCCAGAAGTAGTAGGAATTGCTATTAAATATCTAACCTTTTTCCGTAGTCCTAATGGACCCCCAATTGGAAGGAGCATAAAAAAATTTGCATCTGGTTTCTCATATTTTAGCAAAATTGATTTTGCGGCATCCATAACGCTGCCACCTCCAACTGCAATAATCACTGTCGGCCTAAATTCTTCACATATTTTAACTCCTTCATCTATATTTGCTAAAGGTACTTCTGGTTCGATACCGGGAAAGATTTTATATTCAATTTCATTGAATTCAAGGTCTTCAGTTACTTTGCTTGAAAATTTTTGAGTAAAAGAATCCATTACTATTAAAGCTCTTCTATCTTCTCTATTCATATTAGCCTTTATTAGTTGTGCCATTGAGGAAACACCCGCTTTACCCATATATACTATAGGTGAATTGAATGAAGATGTAATTCCTCTAATGGCTTTACCTCCAAATAATCCCATCATATCTTTAACCATTTGCATTTCATACCATACAGGTTGCTTTCCACTCAAATATAATCTACTCTTTTCAGTTTTTTAAAATTGATTTTCATTTTTTTTTAAAAAGTATGTTAATATAGAATTTGTTTGAATCCTTAATAAATTCTCAATAAAAAGAAATTTGAAAATTTGAATTTAAAATGAAAGGTATTGGTAATATTTGATAATAAAATTACGAGATTTAATTAAAATTATATCTTCTTATGTTCTTTTAATAATGTGATTAAAACCTTATCTCTAAATTTACGTAAAGTTTCATTATCACTACCAAATTCGCGAGAACGGTTTGCCATTTCTTTATTAACTTCTCCTTGAATAAAATTAGCATAAAATTCTAATTCTTTTATCGCTTGCTCAGTGGGATCCTCAAGGTTTGCTTTTCCAATATGTAATGTGAGTCCTTTAATACCACCTTCACCTCCACCCAATTGACCTACTAAATATGGGCCGACAATAGCCCAACGCAAACCTGGACCAAAAGTCATAGCCTTATCGATATCTTCTGGGGTGCATACTCCATTCATTATTAATTCTCCACACGCAGTACCTACAGCACTTTGAATTTGGTTTCCTATAAAACCGGAGACATCTTTTTTTAATATTATTGGTACTTTATTTATCGATTCAAAAAATTTAGCTGCAACTTCGGCTGTTTTCTCAGATCCCCTTTCTCCTTCTGGTATAGTTATTTCTACTAATGGGATAAGGTGTGGCGGATTATAAGGATGAGCTCCAATGCATCTTTCAGAAAATTCTGAAAATTTAGATATATCACTAATTAACTTATATGAAGTACTGCTAGCATAAATGGTGTCTGGATTTGCATATTTGTCAATTTCTGCAAGAAATTGCTGCTTTATCGCTAAATCTTCAATTATCGCTTCTATAATTAATTGAACATCTTTTACAGCAAATTCAAGTGAAGTTATGAAATTTACTAATTTCATCATTTTTGGAATTTGATCATTTTTAACAATACCATTTATTGCTAAGCCATCAAGATGCTCTTGGATTGCTTGTTTTGCTGTTATTTCCTCATCAGAACTAAAAAGCCATAAATTCACGGGATATCCTTTCCATATAAAATTTGCAGTCCAACTGTTTCCAATAACTCCTGCTCCAAGCACTGCAATTTTTTTAATTTTTTTTGCTTCCATTTTCAAAATACCTTGTAAAAGAATCAATTTTGAGATGTAGGATTATATTAATTTATTATTATTCATAAAAATAATTATTCAAACTAATAATGTAAAATGGTTAGATATGAGTGGAAAGATAAATATAGTTTCTATAATAGGAGTAGGTTATTTAGGAAAACAAATAATTGAAAAATCTCTTTTATATAATTATAACATTAACGCTTATGATACTAATCAGGAAGATTTAGAAGCTTTTACAGAAATTATGAGAAATAGAATTAAAGAAGAAAAGTTGAATGCTAATATAACTCAATATTCTACCATTGCTGAAGCTGTTAAAAACGTGGACCTTGTGATTGAAGCAGTACCTGAACGACTTGAGTTAAAGAGAGAGATATTTTCAAAAATAGATGAAGCAGCTTCACCTGATACGATAATAGCTACAAATAGTTCATCAATTCCAATTTCAAAAATAGAAGATGTTGTTAAACGAAAAGACAAAGTAATGAATATTCATTTCTATGACCTTTTTAGAATTCCTTTGGCAGATATTATGCGTGGAACGCAAACTAGTGATGAAACATTCGAGGAAGGAAGAGCTTGGTTAGAGAGTATTGACATAACTCCTCTTGAAGTTAAGAAGGAATGTTATGGATTTGTTTTGAATAGAATATGGAGAGCTATCAAGAAGGATTGCCTAAAGATATGGGCAGGAGGACATGCAGATATTGAAACTGTTGATAAAGCTTGGAAAACTTTTTGTCAATTCTTTGTAACAACTGAGGTTGGACCTTTTCAATTTATGGATCGAATCGGATTAGATGTAATTTATGATATTGAGATGTCTTATTTCAAAAACAGCGGTATTCCTGATGACAAACCACCAGATGAATTAAAAGAAATGGTCGAAATAGGTGAATTAGGAGTAAAATCTGGAAAAGGCTTCTTTAATTATTAGAGTCAATAAGTTTTTTTTCTATTTTTAATTTAAAAAGGTAATCCTTATAGTTTTATTCTTTATTTACTATCACAAATGTCAGAAAAAAGAAAAAAGGAAATACAACGGATCAAAGAACTAGAAAGCATTAATTTGGCTACTGATGGTATCAGAGACCTTGTTGTTCAGACAAAAATGGAAGTAGAAAGAGATAATGAGCTTTTAGCTAAACAGAATAATGAGGAATTAAGAGAACATAAAATTAAATCTGTAGATATAGTTGGAGCTATTGGTGCGGGTAAAACTGCTTTAATCGAGAAAATAGTAGAAATATTATCAGAAAAATATAGGATTTTAGTTATCTGTGGTGATATTACTACTAGAGTCGATGCGGACCGAATTCAATCGCATAATGCTGAAACAATTCAGATTAATACGGGTCGAGAATGTGCCTTAAATGCATACCACATTCATCAAATTATTGAGAATAAAGAGTTGGATGATTATGATTTACTATTTATTGAAAATGTAGGAAATTTGATTTGCCCTTCAGATTTTACTCTTGGTACTGATAAACGAATTACAATAGTATCTACAACTGAGGGTGAATGGGTTATTGAAAAGCATCCTATGCTTTTCAAGATGTCTCAAGTGGCAGTTATTAATAAAGTTGATTTAGCTGAAAGATTAGGAACTAACATCCAAAAAATGATAGAGGACGCAAAAGAAATAAACCCAAATATAGAGGTTATTACTACCAGTGCAAAAACTGGTGAAAATATTAATAAATTAATTGAGATATTAGAATTATAATTCCTATTTTAGAAGAGCAAAAATGAAAGAACTACTTAAAGAATTAGAACAACTAATAAATAAAGAAGATTTAGATTTACCAAAAATCCAAGATTTAAAGACTGAAATTCTAAAAAATCATATAAAAGGATTAAGAATTGAAGGTTATATAGGAGATTATCCTACTTTCATGGAACCAGTGATTCTTGGAGATAAGATCAAAATTGGCGATGATGTACTCATCGGACCAAAAGTCTATATCGGTAGTAATTCAGAAATTGAAGATTATGCAGAGATCTCAAATTCCATAATATTTGATAATGTAAAAATAGGAAAAAACTTCAAATTGGATAATTGTATCATCTTAAAAGATAGTCACCTTAACTTTGACAATTTTAATAAAAGTAATTGCATCTTAAAAGGTGTTGCTGAATCAGAAGATAATATAGAGATATATTCTCTTTAAAATAATTTGTATTAATATACTAATTTTTGTCCAAAGACATATCTCAAAATATGTTTGTGTGGTCCTCCACTACCATGATTTTCAGCTTCTTCAATAATCCCTGTTTCAATAATTTTATATTCTTTAAAATGGTCAATTAAATCGTTTTCTGTAAAATAATGAGTAGGTCTTCCTGGTTTGCTTTCGAATGTATTAATCTCTAATTCTTTTCCTTTACCAAAACTGGATTCTTTTTCAGAAAAAACTGTAAAAAAAACAAGACCGTTATTATTTAAATGATTAAAGCAATTTTTAAGAAATAAAAAACGTGCATCTCTAAGAAATAAATGAAGCGTATTAAAACAAAAAATCGCATCAATATTGGTTTCAAACTTTTCCATCTCCATAACAGAACCATTATAAAATTTTGTTTTAG